>JAJRRE010000036.1 GCA_024279745.1 Alphaproteobacteria bacterium | reverse complement strand
GGGTTGGGAAGTTCCTTCAGATCACGTTCCCGTAATGGTCGATTTAGACGTTTAAATTTCACTCAGTATTTGGTCAGCATATCGAAACGAAGTTCTAACGCCGCCGCCGCTCGCTTGCCGGATACAGGACCTGTCAGGCTGGTTGAGTTTCCATCAGTTTGGCTTGCCCGCTGATCAATTGCGCTGGCAATGCCGGTGGTTTTGGCGCCAAAGTCTGATCGATCTGGCGTAATTCATCAGCAACGGCATGAAGGCGCCTGGCAATAATCTGCACAAAATGATCCGCCAGATCCGGGTCAGATTCCATCTGGGCATGGATTGCTGTTCGCGTCAGCTTGAAGGCGCGGACGGTTCCCTTGGCGATATATGTTGCGCTATGGAAATGCCCGTCAATCAACATCGAAAGTTCGCCCAGCAGGGTTCCTGTCGGAGTTGTTATGATCTGGGATTGCCGGTCTGCCGTCTGGTGATCGGTCTCGTTGGGTTCATTGTTGTCGAGATTCTGCTTACTGGGATCCAGGCGCTGCACCTGCCCACTGACAATTAAAAAGGCTGCATCGCCTTCGCGCTCTGCCACCAATATTTTGTCGCCGTCACGAAAGGTGATGCGGTCGGCATTTTGCGCAATCTTTGTGATTTGCCCTGGCTTGAGGCCTTGGAACAGCGCGACTTTCAAAAATGGCGTGAATAGGGGAGTAATTGACATGGTTGATCCCGCGAATGTGGCGACTGAATTGTTGGGAACAAACGCGTTACAATGCCAGCACGTCGGGCACATCAAAGAACTCGCCAACCGCAATAGATGGGAATGACAAGGCTTGATAAGCCCGACGTGAAAACGCTTCGGCAACTATGAGGATTGCCGATTTTTGGCCGTGCGTCCAGTGCGTTGTTGATGATCGGTGCGGAACCGGGTGGTAAAATGTGCAAAACCAAAGACCAGTTTTGACTAAAACGAAAGTGAGTTTCTCTCAAATTTGAATATTTTCGCCATTCGCAACACGTATTTTTGGTTAATTTTGCAACTCGAAATTGTGCTAAGGCTCATTTCTTGTCAAAATATGTCGCGTTCGTTGTTTGTTCAACATTGCATCTGGCGCGCTGAACTGCAAAGCTAAGTTAACGTGGGGTAAACGAATTGGATTGACTAGGTTCAGTTACGGTAAACGATACTGCGTGAGTTCGGCACTTAAGAAGGAAGTTAGTAGAAATGAAACATGTTTTTTCGGTAGCAGCGGTTGCATTGGTTGCGTCTTTAACAATGGCGGCTCCAGCAAGCGCTGCGGAGAAGGTCTGTAAAAAGACCGTAGTGGCATCGGGCAAAGCTTCGCTTACCAAAGTACCCGGCGCATATTTGAGTTCGTTGTTTGCATGGCGCAAGGAAGTTCGTGATCGTTATGGCGCTGATTTCCAGCCTTGGCGCCGCGCTGAAGGCAAAAATATTGATTGCTATCAGGGCACCAAGAACGGCAAATCCGGCTGGATCTGCACACGCTCCGCGCAGCCTTGTAGCGGTGTGCTTGCCAAGCTCAAAGATAAGATCAAAAAGAAATTCACTCCTGGCGTTGAAATCACAAAAACATTGCGTCGCGGCGATGAGGGTGAAGAAGTCCGGGTTCTGCAGAACCTGCTGGCCGACCAGGGCTATGACGTCGATATCGACGGTAATTTCGGCCGCGGCACACGCTCTGCTGTGAAGAAATTCCAGAAGAAAAACGGCCTGACGGCTGACGGCGTTGTTGGACCAACTACCTTGGCGGCACTGGTGAGCTAATCTGCTTATCGCTATCTGCTAAGACGTATTAGACAAAAGAGCATGTATTGGCGGACCCGCTGATACATGCTCTTTTTTTGTTTTGGCGCAAAGGTTGATGCTCCAGCATTTTGTCGTTGTAAGCCGTGACGGGTCAGGCCGACAGCCGGTCCATTTCTTCAATGATAGCGGCGCCCATTTCAGACGTGGAAACTTCGCGCATATTCGGCTGCATAATATCGGCTGTACGCAGACCGCGCTCCAAGGTGGCGGCAATGGCATTGTCGATCAGATCGGCATCCTTGGCCTTGCCCAGAGAGTAGCGCAGGGCCATAGCGAAGGAGCCGATGGTGGCGATGGGGTTGGCTTTGCCCTGACCGGCAATGTCGGGCGCCGAGCCGTGCACCGGTTCATACATGGCTTTGCGTTTGCCAGTCTCAGGATCAGGCATTCCCAGCGACGCCGACGGCAACATGCCCAGCGAGCCGGTCATCATTGCCGCTTCATCGGACAGCATATCGCCAAACAGATTATCGCAGACGATCACATCGAATTGCTTTGGCTCGCGGATCAGCTGCATGGCGCAGTTGTCGGCCAGGATATGATGCAGCTCAATGCCCTCGCCCTTCGCCGCATGGGTGGCAGTGACGACTTCATGCCACAAAACGCCCGTGCGCATGACATTGCGTTTTTCCGCCGAATGCACCTTGCCGCCGCGTTTGCGTGCCAGTTCAAAGGCCATTGCGGCAATGCGCTCAATCTCAAATGTGGTGTAGACCGTGGTATCGACCGCGCGTTTTTGGCCGTTCTCCAGGGTCACGATTTCCTTCGGCTCGCCAAAATAGGTCCCGCCGGTCAGCTCGCGCACAATCAGGATGTCGAGGCCTTCGACCAGTTCGCGCTTCAGGCTGGACGCTTCGGCAAGCGCGCTGTAGCAAATCGCCGGGCGCAGATTAGCGAATAAATCCAGATCCTTGCGCAGACGCAGCAGGCCTGCTTCCGGGCGATGTTCATAAGGTACGCCGTCCCATTTCGGCCCACCGATGGCGCCAAAGATAATGGCATCGGCAGCCTCGGCTTTGGCCATGGCCGCATCGGTAATGGCAACGCCGTGTTGGTCATAGGCGGCGCCGCCAACCAGATCGGTCTCAATGGAGAATTTTGCGCCGGAATTGCGCTCCAGCCATTTGATGAGGTTTTCAACCTCAGTCATTACTTCGGTGCCGATGCCATCGCCGGGCAGCAGCAGCAGGTTTTGCGTGGTGGTTTGGGAGGTGGTCATGGGCGTGTCGATCCGATTAGAATTTAGGGACTAGCGCCTGAGTGCTACTCCCTGGCGCGCCCTGGCGCAAGAACTGCTCGCGGTTGGCCGGTTTTTTTCATGGCTTTGCCGGTGCGGACAACGGCAAATGCCGCGGGATGAGGCACCCGCGGGGTAAGACCGGAAACGGTAATGTATGTTCGGGTCGCAGCGGTAAGTGATAGCGCGGCCGCGGCTGGATCTAGTCGCGGCTGGAGCGGCCAAACACATAACCGGCCAGACCGCCAAGCAGCACGGCCACGATATCGCGCGAAATCACGCCGGTCAGCGCCATCGCCATCACAGCGGGGATCAGCAGGACAATGCCGAATGCATGATTGACCCAGGGCGCATTCCCGCTGCGTGAGCGTAGATAAATCAAGATCATTCCACCAATGAACATGACAAATGCCAGCAAAATCGCCATTGTTTTGATATCTGGAAGCATCGTTGCGTCCCCCTGCCTCGCTTGAATGTATAGTTGAGCGATAACACATATGATTCATATGGCCGATGCAAGGCGGGCGGAGGCCGGACCGGCGCTTTTAAGGTGGCTTGATCGGATAAAGATAGCGCAATGAGTATATGGACAGCGTCATTGAACGCGTGGCTGGGCTCTGGGAACGCGCGGCTAGCCTCTGGCACTTGGCCGGGCGCTCTGATATGAGCTGCTGTGTGACTAAATTTGAAGGCGAATCAAATGAGTGAGATGAGCAAGGCCAAGACTGGCACATGGCCAACGGTGCTGTGCATTTTAGATGGTTGGGGCGAGCGGGCCGAGCGGCAAAATAATGCCATTGCCCTGGCCGATACGCCGCATTGGGACCGTATGGTGCGCTGCTGGCCGACCGGAACCATGGCAGCGTCCGCCGCAGATGTTGGCCTGCCGGGCGGGCAGATGGGCAATTCGGAAGTCGGTCATATGAATTTAGGCGCCGGGCGTATTGTCTGGCAGGATCTGCCGCGCATTAATACGGCGATTGAAGACGGCTCGATGCTGCGTGAGGCGGCATTGGCGCGCTTTATCGACAACCTCAAAGCGTCGGGCGGGGCGTGTCATCTTGTCGGCCTGATTTCCGATGGCGGCGTGCATTCCATGACCACCCATGCTTTGGCGCTGATCAAGGCGGTCAGTTCAGCCGGCATTGCGGTTAAAATCCACGCCTTTACCGATGGCCGCGATACACCG
>JAJRRE010000460.1 GCA_024279745.1 Alphaproteobacteria bacterium | reverse complement strand
TTGACTGGTCCAATCGGTGACCAATGCAGACAAATCAGAGCCATAATCAAGCCCGGCAGGAGGAGCGGCCTTTTCCAGATAATCCTTATGGCAAAAGACTTCGCTTTCGCCCGTATCGGCCAGAATGATAAACTCATGGCTGAGATCGCCGCCGATCGGGCCGGTATCGGCCTGCATTGGAATGGCCTGCAATTCCATGCGCGCAAAGGTACGCAAATAAGCGGCGAACATTCTATTATAGGCGCGGCGGCCATCATCAACAGTCAAATCAAACGAATAAGCGTCTTTCATATAAAATTCGCGGCCCCGCATAATGCCAAAACGCGGGCGCACTTCATCGCGAAATTTCCATTGAATATGATACAGATTGCGCGGCACATCTTTATAGGATTTGACGCCGTCGCGGAAAATCTGGGTGATCAACTCTTCATTGGTTGGTCCATACAGCATGTCGCGATCATGGCGGTCCTTGATGCGCAGCATCTCCTTACCGTAGTCGTCATAACGGCCGCTCATCCGCCATATTTCGGCTGGCTGCAACGTCGGCATCAACAGCTCTATCGCGCCTGCACGATTTTGTTCTTCGCGCACAATTTGCTCGATCTTTTTGAGCACGCGCAGCCCCATCGGCAGCCACGAATAAATGCCGGCGCTGGACTGGCGGATCATAGCCGTGCGCAACATCAATTGATGCGACGCGATTTCCGCTTCTTTGGGCGTCTCGCGCAGTAATGGCATAAAAAATCTAGATAAGCGCATGGGCTCGGTCTTTCAAAATAAAACGATTACTGGCCGATGGCAGGGCACCAATGCTCCAGTTAAGCCGCGTTTTAGTTGTTATTGATGCTAACTCACCACCCGGCTTAGCCTAAAGTTTAACAGGGTCCGGCAACAAGCATCTATAACCCTCCCGCGCTAATACTGATATTCGTGGCAACTGGCAATGGCAATGATTTTTGGTGTCTTTCAAACGCAATCTGGTTGTGCCACATGGACGGCAAACAACTATAGGAGGATGAAACCCTACCCATCTCTCATGCAATACTCAAACATTCGAATATAGTTCGAGTTTTAAACGAATTTTTCTCCTTCTAAATGTCATTCAAGTCAATAATACCAGTGACAGAGTGCCACGCATTGTTTATGGTGCGCTCACTGTAACTAAAAATGGATTTAACCAAGTGCAGTCAGACCGGCTAAAAGCCCAAGTCTAGGGAAACAGCGTCTTTCACGAAACTTGTTTTGATTACGTGAAAGCGCCTTCGGTCCGGATAATTCGTCCCTTCAAGGGGTGTGGCCGGTACGCGAAGAACTTTGATAGGTACCGCGTAGAGAGCGAGGCTTAAGGTCTCGCTCTTCGCAGTTTTGGGCCCACTCCCCTCGCGCATAGTGGGGCTTGGGGTTATCCATTATAGCTTCCTTTGGGGCAGCTTCGCGGTCATTGCCCGCTATAGATGCCGCCGCTGGTGCAAGCAATCATTCCTCTAAAATAGTTCAGACTTAGATTGAACCACCACGGGCTGCAAGCGCAGCCCCGCCAACCGTTTGGCGCGCCATCATGCGGAGCATGTGGGACATGACGCAAGGCCCGAGCTTTGCTCGGATTAGCCGTGAGCGAAAAGAAACCGGAGCGGCGTTTCCATCTAAGCGCGAAACGCTCTGGTGAACACTAAAATCCGAACCAGCCACCGACCATTGTGCGCAGCTCCGGTGTTACCAATATCTTGTAGACCACGGCAAAAACAGCAGCTGAGCTGAGCGTCGTCAAAATCAATATTCGCAATAATCTTGGTGTGGCCGGCGCGCTTGCCGGCGTTCCCGGTACGACTTCGCCCGCGTCGCCCTGGGTGCGCATTCCAATCGGCAGGACAATGAACAGCATGAGCCACCAGATGATGAAATAGGTCGCAATTGCAAATGCCAAATTCATACCAATCAGTCCTCTTAATGGCGGATGAGCTTCATCAGATTACAATTCAATCTGGCCGGTCTCTACCCGCGCCGCGCGCAGGCTTGCTCAAATTCAGGCCGGCTTAAACTTAAGCCTGTTCAAGTTCTACAAGCGTGCCGCAAAAATCTTTAGGATGCAGAAACAAAACCGGTTTGCCGTGCGCCCCGATCTTCGGAGTACCATCTCCCAGCACACGCGCCCCTTTGGCAATCAGGCGATCTCGCGCAGCGACAATATCGTCCACCTCATAGCAAATATGGTGAACGCCGCCGCCAGGATTGCGCTGCAAGAATTTCTCGATCGGCGAACCGTCGCCAAGCGGCTGCAAAAGCTCGATCTTGGTGTTGGGCAATTCAACAAAAACCGTGGACACACCATGCTCGGGCTGCGCGACTTTGGCTGATAGTTTGGCGCCCAGCATTTCGCGGTAAACGGCGCTGGCTTGGTCAATATCTCGCACCGCTATTGCAACATGGTTTAGTTTTCCAAGCATATTGGGTCTCCAAAGATCGGGGAAACGGGACAAGTCAGGCAGTGCCAGTCAAGCGGTGCAAAGGCCCCGTGCCAGATTTGGGCGGCCAGCACTTAAATCTTAACGCGCGTGACCATCACTTTGACAATCGGCCGTTTACCCCAAATGAACGCAATTGAGGAGCGCACTGCTTTTTTGATAGACTCTTCGGTTCTCTCAACATCCTTGCGCCGTTTCGCCGGCATGGATTTCAGAGTACCGTCAATGGCGTCGAATACGACGTCTTCGAGGGAATTGCCGTCATTCCCGGCCAAAGGCACGCCGTCAATCTCCACTTCCGCATCGGACACCTGATCACCATGCTGCGACAGCGCAACTGCCACCATTATGATCCCCACTTTAGCCAATTGGCGCCGCTCACGCACACTCATATCATCGTGGCCCAGCACAAGCTTGCCGTCGCGGAAAATCCGCCCTGTCGAGATCTTCTCGATCACATCAGCGGCGCCGGGTTCGAGCCGCAACACATCACCATCGCGCAACGGACACACTTCAGGCACGCCGTATGAGGTCGCCAGCCGGGCATGTTCACGCAGATGCCGTGCTTCGCCATGCATCGGCACGGATATTTTCGGGCGCACCCATTCATACATTTGCTGCAATTCTTCGCGCCGCGGATGGCCGGTAACATGCACCAGCTCCTCAGCATCGGTGATAACCTTGCAGCCCATTTCCGCCAGCTGATTATGCACGCGCCCAACGGTTTTTTCATTGCCG
>JAJRRE010000459.1 GCA_024279745.1 Alphaproteobacteria bacterium | reverse complement strand
ACGCCGACCGCCAGCCGCGCCTGGTTCATCATAATGAACATGGTGTTGAGCCCGCGATTTTCCTCGCCGATCAGATAGCCGACCGCGCCGCCGTCTTCGCCATAAGCCATGACGCAGGTGGGCGAGGCGTGAATGCCCAGTTTATGTTCCAGCGAGATGCATTTGGCGTCATTGCGCGCGCCCAGCGAGCCGTCCTCATTGACCAGAAATTTCGGCACCAGGAACAGCGAAATCCCGCGCGTGCCCCTGGGCGCATCGGGTAGCCGCGCCAGCACCAGATGAATGATATTGTCAGCCATCTCGTGATCACCGTAAGTGATGAAAATCTTGGTCCCGGAAATGCGGTAACTGCCATCATCCTGGCGGAGCGCTTTGGACGTCAGCGCGCCGACATCGGAGCCGGCATGAGGCTCGGTCAAATTCATCGTGCCGGTCCAGTCGCCCGACACCATTTTAGGCAGATAAATCCGTTTCAGCTCATCCGAGCCATGCGCGGTTACCGCGTCAATCGCCCCTTGTGTCAGCAGCGGACACAGCCCGAACGACATATTGGCGCCGTTCCAGATTTCCGACACGGCCATCGCAACAATATCGGGCAGACCCTGCCCACCATGCTCTTCCGCGCATGGCAAGGTGCTCCAGCCTGCTGCAACGAACTGGCGATAGGCGTCGCTCCAGCCGTCCGGCGTCACCACTTTGCCGTCAACGAGCTTTGAGCCCTGACGGTCGCCCACCACATTCAGCGGCGCCAGTATCTCAGCGCCGAATTTGCCCGCTTCTTCGATAATCGCGCGAATGGTCTCTTCATCCAGATCGCCGATCATGCCAGTATCAATCATGTCCGGCAGACCGCCTGAGGTCTTGAGGGCGAGCAAAATGTCGTCTACGGGTGCACGGTAGGTCATGGGCGGCCTCTTAAAAATTTCTCAAGGATATCCGGTTGCAGGTGATATCGGGTTCATGTCACTTGTCAGATCTCAACTTCATGCGGTCGCGCGGCGCCTCGACAATTGGCGGCCGCGCTGCCAGACACCACATTTACCTATTGGTTAACCTAACATAGACTCAAGGCGGCAGCGCCGAAAGGGCAATCGGAGAAATTTTCTTGGCAGAAATCGTTGTGGCAGATAAATCCGCTATGGCCCGGGCCGCCGCCGCCCTGCGCGAGGGACGGCTGGTGGCTTTCCCGACCGAGACGGTTTATGGGCTGGGCGGCGATGCGACCAGTGATGCGGCGGTGGCGGCGATCTTTAAAGCCAAGGGACGGCCGGGCTTTAATCCGCTCATTGTGCATGTCGCCGATCTGGCAGCGGCGCAAAAACTCGGGCATTTCAACGAGGTGGCGCTACAATTGGCGGCCAACCATTGGCCCGGACCAATGACACTGGTGGTGCCGCGCCGCGCTGATGCTGGCATTTCCCCGCTGGTCACGGCGGGCTTATCCTCAATCGCCATACGGGTCCCGGCCCACGCCATCGCCCGCGCCCTGCTTGGCGCCAGTGCTGTGCCGATTGCCGCGCCGTCAGCCAACCGCTCCGGCCATGTCAGCCCGACGACGCCCGCCCATGTGGCGGACGATCTGGCGAATTGTGCCGCGCTGGCGTTGATCCTAGATGGCGGCGCCTGCCGGGTTGGTCTGGAATCCACCGTCATTGATGTAACCGGCGATGTGACCGGCGATGGAACTGGCGATGCGCCGCTGATACTGCGCCCCGGCGGGCTGTGCCTAGCCGAACTTGAACAACATCAAACGCCCCCGTCGCCTGATAGCGCCCACGGCAAAGCACACGGTAACGCCCCGCGTTCGCCGGGAATGCTGGCCAGCCACTATGCACCGCGCGCCGTGGTCCGGCTCAATTCGCCCAAGCCGTTTGCCGGTGAAGCCTTTGTGGCCTTTGGCGGCGGTCCGACTGCCGCAGCTGAGCTGCAACGCCATGACGGCCCGGTGATAAATCTCAGCCCGGCTGGTGATCTGGCAGAAGCCGCCGCCAATCTGTTCGCGGCCCTGCGCGCGCTTGATGAAAGCGGGGCAACATCCATCGCCGTCATGCCGATCCCCAACCACGGCATTGGCATTGCCATCAATGATCGCCTTACCCGTGCCGCCGCCCCGCGGCCTAAAGATCGGCGCCAGTCGCCGCCCCTTACCCGCACTAAGTATTCCCAGAAGCCACAGCAATCCGGATCGTCATGAGCCTAAAGACACCATCGCAATCCATCGCCAAATTCCGCCCGCCCAGCGCTGCGGTGATCGAACAATTTACGGCCATCGTCGGGCCCGCCCACGCGCTCACCGACCCGGACGCACAGCAACCTTTCTTACAAGAACTGCGCGGACAGTTTGTCGGTAAGACGGCACTGGTCCTGCGGCCGGGCACTGTGGTCGAGGTCTGCCAGATCATGGCGCTGGCCCATACGCACAACATCGCCGTGGTTCCGCAAAGCGGCAACACCGGGCTGGTTGGCGGGCAGATCCCCTATGAAACGGGCGCTGAAATCGTGCTGTCACTGGCTCGGTTGAACAAAGTGCGCGCCCTTGACGGCGCGGGCAACGTTATGATCTGCGAGGCGGGCGTCACATTGCAGGACGCGCAGAACGCGGCGCAACAGGCTGGCCGGCTGTTTGCCCTATCGCTGCCCTCGCGCGGCAGCTGCTGCATCGGCGGCAATCTGGCAACCAATGCCGGCGGCATTAATGTGCTGAGCTATGGCAATGCCCGGGCGCAGGTTCTGGGGCTCGAAGTGGTGCTGGCGGACGGGCGGCTGTGGAATGGTCTGCGCGCGCTAAAAAAAGACAACACCGGGTATGATCTGAAGGATCTGTTCATCGGCAGCGAAGGCACGCTTGGCATCATTACAGCCGCTACCTTGAAACTTGTCGCCCAGCCAAAAGAACAGGCAACCGCGCTGGTCGCACTTGATGACCTTGGCAAGGTGCTGCCGTTTTTTACGAACTTGCAAGACTCTGCTGGCCCGGCGCTGACGGCGTTTGAGCTGATGGCGCGGCGCTGTCTCGACTTTGTCACCGCTCATGGGGCGGACATGCACGATCCGTTTGACGCGCCTCATCCGTGGACCGTGTTGATTGAACTTTCCGGGCTTTCCGATGACGGCGCAGCGGCGCAGCATTTGGAACGCGCGCTCGCACAGGCCTTTGAACTGGACCTGATCAAGGACGCCGCATTTGCCACCTCGCCGCGCCAGAGCGCCGCTCTTTGGGCCCTGCGCGAGAGCATTTCTGAATTGCAAAAGCCCGAAGGCGGCTCAATCAAGCATGACATTTCGGTGCCGATCAGCGCCATTGCGACCTTCATCACGCGCGCCAACAAGCTGGTTGAAACCCTGTGCCCCGGCGCCCGGCCGGTTCCCTTTGGCCATTTTGGCGACGGCAATATCCACTATAATATCAGCCAGCCAAAGACCATGGAAAAAGACGCATTCATGGCGATGCGCGACGATATCTCCGATGCAGTTCATGAGCTGGTCGTGGAACTAGGCGGCTCGATTTCCGCCGAGCACGGTATTGGCCGCCTCAAGCGCCGACAATTGCCATCGGTGAAAAGCGATGTTGAAATGGACATGATGCGCGCGATCAAACAGGCGCTCGATCCCAGCGGTATTCTCAATCCCGGCAAACTGCTATGAGCCGATCGTCCCGCAGCCGCAGTCTTGTGGTCTGAGGGTCACTCTTATTGGCAAACTCCAACACAATTCCCAAGGCAGACCAAATGAGAAAACTCATCGTTCGCGACATCGAAGACGGCGACGAAGCCGACCTGATCGCGCTGTGGCAGGCGTGCGATCTAACGCGGCCGTGGAATGACCCAGCGGCCGATCTGGCCTTCGCGCGCGGCAAGCCCAGTTCGCAAATCCTTGTCGGGCTCGCCCCGAACAACTCTGGCGACACAAGTGCTCCCCTGTCGATCATTGCCAGCGCCATGGTCGGGCATGATGGTCATCGCGGCAATATGTATTATGTGGCGGTGCATCCGGACCATCGCGGCAATTCCCATGGCCGCACGATCATGGACGCCGGTGAACGCTGGCTGGCGCGCAAAGGCGTGTGGGCTATCCGCCTGATGATCCGCACAGCCAATAAGCCGGTTTTGGAATTTTACGACAAGCTTGGCTATCAGCTTTCAGACGTCGTGATCATGGGCAAAAGAATAGAACCGGATGAGCGGTTTTAAGAGTGGCGATGCTTTTTAATTTCTCTCACGGCGCGCACCGGCGGCGGAGCCGCCTGCGCCTGCGAGGCGCGGGCCATAAGGCCCGGATCACTATCGTTCTCGGTCGCAGTCGCGACGCGCCCTGCCCAAATGGCGAGAGCTAGGCTGGAGCCGAGAAGTCAGAGCTGTGATGGTTCTGTGGTTTTTGCTGTCCTGCACCACGGCGAACAATTTATCTGCCTCACGGGCGAAGTGGCCCTCCGGCGGGGCGCGACACGGGTCGCGGGGCTGCGCTTGCAACCCGGTCGGACTAGCCGACGCGCCCTGCCCAAATGGTGAGAGCTAGGCTGGAGCCGAGAAGTCCGAGTTGTGAGAGAACTGTGGTCTTTGCTATCCTGCACCACGGCGAACAATGTTCGCCCGCGAACCGTTTCGCGCCCATGCGGAGGCGCAAGGAGCGCAAGCGACTGGTGCGCGCCGAGAGCCAAGAATGACCGCGAGAGAAAACAAACCTCACGCCAATCACTCCCCCATCAGGGCCACCACACTCACCAAACGCCGCGCTTTAGCCCCGCATATAAATAACCCCACAGCGTCGGGTGGAACCATTGTTTCGAAGGCAACTTCACAGTAACAGGCGCCAGCTTGCCGGCCAGCGCATCGTCGATGGCCCCCAACACAAACGGCAAGGCGGTTGCCGTCTGCAGATATTGATAGGTGCAGATGTTGTCGGCGCGTTTGGGGTTGATCTTCTTCTGGTACAGCACCTGTCCCGTATCGACGCCCTCATCAATCAGGTGAATAGTTATGCCTGCATGATCTTCATCGCCATTAGCCCGCGCCCAATACGCCCCGTGCTGGCCGCGATAAGCGGGGTTGATCCCGGCATGAAAGTTAATGAACGGCGCGTCAACACAGTTGAGAGTTCGTCCCTTTATAATGCGTGTGCCGTGTACAAAAACAACTTTCGGGTTAAGCTTCTTTAAAATCTCCCGGCAGTTTTTCGAATTAACCGTGGCCACCTCATGCACGCGCGCCGCGCTGCTACGCATTGGGTTCAGGCGATAGCGGCTGATAATTTCGCCAATTCGTTTTTGGCTGCGCGACTTGATGACCTTTTGCACAATTGCAAAGGCCAGTTGTCCAGCCACAGCGGCGCGGCCAAGAAGTTTAACGCGCCGTTTCAAGAAAACCGATTTGGGTTCCGGCGGATCAATGATCACATCAACCGGCCCGTAATGAGCAATGACATGATTAACTGTACCCCAGGACAACGGCCCGCCATCGATAATCAGGACAATTCCATTGCTGCCGGGCGCATTTGCATTGAACTCGCCGGCACTGGGCGCGCTGGTGTAGGCCTGTTCGTTAAGCGTTTCAGCTAGATCGCGTATCACATCACTGCGATCTTCGCTGATTCCAATCGGTCTTTGTTGCATGCCAAGGCTCTATGCAAACAAGGTGCCATCGCGCAAACAAGGTGCCAAAGGGCGAACAGGCAAACAAGGTGCCAACGGACAAGGCACAACAAAAAGCGCCCGGCGAATCCACCGGGCGCTTGATTATATAAATACCATTGGCGGCGCAGTTTGTCGGCGCCGCCTGTCAATCGCAAAACGTTTCGCCTCAACGCGGTCCAAACAACCAGTTGGCAAACGCATCAAACAGACCAACGGGCTTCGGCGGTTCGCGCATTTTTTCCACGGTCACAACATGCAGATTGCGCAATTCATTAGATATTGTATCGAGCATGGCGACAGGCCGCAAACTGGTCTGCTCCAATTGATCTAGCCGCGAATTCAGCAAGCTCAGATCGCTGCTAAGATCAACGCGCCAGTGATCGAACACTTCGGCCGTTGTTTGTTGCGCTGAGTTTACGCGCCCTAACAGACCTTTGATGTCCACCAAATGCTCGGGACCCGGCCCCTTCGTTTCATGCAGCAGCTTCTCAATAGCACCAAAACTTGTGCCCGAGGTTTCAACCTGCCGCGAGACCAGAGTTTCCATCTGCCCCATTCGCTCATTCATGGCTTCGATCAGGCGTTTGCGATCCGAGGCAGAATCGGTGGCGAGCTGCGCCTGCGACGTTAGAATATGTTCCATCTTGTTCAGACGTTCATTCACCGCCGTCCAGCTGCGCTCGCGTTCATGCATGGATTCAGAAATCTGCCGATGATGCTTGGTCAGCAATTCATCGATATGCAAAATCACATCATCGCCAAGCCCGTCTTCGCTCGTTTCGGGACGATCAAGCAGCAATGTCTCAATGGTATCGAGCCGCTCGCCAAACATTTCATCAAAGTCGGGGCTCTCGACGGTGGTATTCTTTTGTAACAGCCCGCTCAACATAGCCATGTCTTCGGACAGACCATCCTTGATTTCGGCCGTCTCGCGGGTTTGATGATTAAATGCCAGCTCAATGGATTTTAGCCGCTCATCCAAGATCGAGGACCGTTTGGCAACGTCACCCAGACGCCCCTCAAACATACTTTCCAGGCCCTGCAGCCGCGCTAGTATTGGTGCCGCATTGTCAGCACCATTGCGCGCCGCTGAACTGATCCGTTCAATTTTATCATCGATGGAATCGCCCAGTCCGCCGGTCTCGGCCCGGTGTGCAGTGATGTCCGCATGTAGCTGCTGCACCAGATCCGACAACGAGCGCCGCTCGCTCTCAAACCCCTTCAGGCCGGCGCGATAGGTTGTTTCAAAGGCTGAGAGCTTCGCGCTCAACCGATCTTCCAAAGCCCGCAATGCCGGCTCGATATTGGTCTGTGCAGCAACTTCGCGGACAATAACCCGCTCTTGTACCCGCTCTGGCGCAGGCTCGCGAAGACGCTCAAGCGGGGCCTGATAGACTTGCCGGTAATCATAGCGCTCAGAGGAATAAAGCGGCTCGACGCCGTTGCTACTTTGATCGAATGTCTGGCGTTCGCGCTGCCGGTAAATATCGTTATAGGCCGCTCCCAAAGGAGGCGCCGGCATTAAAGCGCGCGGGCTTTGAATATGGTTGAGCAGTAGTTCCACGCCGGGGTGATCGGCATCATAATTCACCAACACGTCAAGCAGATCTGCAACCTCGATGGCCTGCGCATCGCGCCGTGCCGCAATATCGCCTGCCAGTCTGAGCGCTGTTTTAAATTCTGAAGACGTCAGCGGCACATCGGAGTTGTCGGGAAGTTTGGCTGCCGTGCTGGAAATCAAGGCGGTCACATCGCGGCGCAGCGCCTCACGGTCGATGTTATAGGTTTTCAAGGCGCCAGCTGCACCCGGCACGCGTGTTATACCATGCACCAGATGTTGCAACAGCACTTCGGGCGAATGCAAAGCTTGCGCGACTTCATGCGCCGCATTGCAAACCGCCAATACCGCATCATCCACCCATAATGGTGCAGCGCGGTCTCGGCCATGGCCAGCATGGGCTTTCACCCGGTACCTGGTCCCATTGCTATTTGCCGGTCGCTCCAGCTCATTAATTGATCCCGGCACCCTGGTGGATCTTGCGCCCTGCCCGGGAGGCAACCTCAAATCCATATCATCACCGCGATAACTCATAACTCTTCAACTCCTGAGACCGAACCGGCCCATTT
>JAJRRE010000458.1 GCA_024279745.1 Alphaproteobacteria bacterium | reverse complement strand
TCGGCGCTGCTGTCAAGCGGCTCATACTGCCAGTTCGCTAATTCGCGCATCTGGTCCGGCAAAGCTCTGGTCGCGCCGTAGTCGCGCAAGGCCTGGTGAAAGCGCTTGAACTTGGCACTGCGGCCGCTGGGTTCAAACACATAGACCGGCCGCCCGGTGGCCACCGCCTCACCGCACATATTCACCGAATCCGCGGTGACCACCAAAGCATCCGCCGCACACAAGAAATCCGCATAGGGATTTGGCCCGGTTCCGTCATAAACAACACGCGGGCAGTCCGCCGTGGCTTCCAGGGCTATGCGTAACAAGTCTTCATGGGTGCGCCGCGAGGGCGTGATCATGAGCCCGGCCCCCTGCCCAGCTATTGAGCGCATGGTGGTTTCAAAGCGCGCATGGTCTTTGTCCGAATAAGGATAGGCCTTTGTGCGCCCGCCCAGGATCAGCGCGATACGCGGGCGCGGCAGGGCGGCGATGTCCGCCGGGATGTTTGCCCTCAATTTTGCGATGCGCTTTGACGTAAAACTATGGGGCGCGGTCAGCGTCGTAATCACATTGTCGCCGCGCCGCCGATCATGTTGCGGCACCCAGATAACATCGGCGCTGCCCGGTCCGGTCTTGGGATCGAGCAGGATAATGCGGAACGTTGCCGAGCCGGCATGACGGCCCAGCGCCCTGATATAGGGAATGGATGCGCGCCCAACCGCAATCGCCACATCGGGCCAGGGCAGGGCAAACTGTGCGCCTGCCTGCCCGAACCGCTCACCCGGCGCCACACCGCCCCAGGGCGCCAGAACTTTGTGCAGCCCGCGCGGCGCGACAATTTTCAGCTCATGCGCCAGCCCCAGCGCATCCGCCACCCCCAACGCCTGCACCTGATTGCCGCGCTTGTCATCGGATATGATCCAGGCGCGCAGGCCGGCCATCTCGGGTGCCATGTCACCGCTGTCGTCTTGCATCAACACCCTTTCACATCCCCCGGAATTAAACGATCAGAACCGCCAGGCCCCAGCCGCAACATTGATTGTTTATGTCGTTAAACCGTAACATTATTGACATTCAAGCCTAATAATGTTGCGAGCACCGGACTTATTTTGTAAGATTGTTCATAGCGATTGAAGGTCTCCCCTGCAACCCGTCAGCATTGAGCCAAACCCATGCGCGCCCGACTAGACGCCACCGACTGGCGTATCATAAAGCATCTGCAAGCCAATGCACGTATGACCAATGTGGAGTTGGCGCGCCGCGTCGGGGTTTCGCCGCCGCCCTGTCTGCGCCGGGTGCGGGCACTGGAAGAAGCGGGCATATTGCAGGGCTATTTTGCCCTGCTCGATGAAAAAGCTGCCGGGTTTGAGCTGGCGGCTTTCGCCATGATCGGGTTGCACGCGCAGGCCGAAACCGATCTGCGCAATTTTGAAAATCTTGTGCTCAGTTGGCCGATTGTGCGCGAATGTTACATGCTGTCGGGCGAGACGGATTTCTTGCTCAAATGCATCGCCTCGGATCTGACCGTATTTCAGGATTTCGTCATTCAGGATCTGACCACCGCGCCAAATGTCGCCAGTGTCAAAACCCATCTCACAATCCGGCGCACCAAATTTGAAGGCGGCGTTCCGGTACTCGATGAAGGGGCGCGATGAGAGCGCCAAGGGGCTCGGCCCTCACGATCCTGCCAGGCCCAATATCTGCCGTGCCTCGGCGGCGCTGGCCGGATGGCGGCCATAGGCGGGGCACAGCTCAACCACCTGCTTAACCAGCGCGGCATTCGACGGTGCCAGCGTTTCGCGATCGAGCCGAATATTGTCTTCAAGCCCGGTGCGGCAATGCCCGCCCAGCTCAAGACACCATTTGGCAACCGGCAATTGCGCCCGCCCGATCCCGGCGGCGACCCATGTTGCATCGGGCGCCAACTGTTTCAGCTGCGCCAGTTGAAACTCCAAAATCTCGCGCCGCGCCGGTAGCGCATGTTTAACACCGAGTACAAACTGCACATGCAGCGGCTTGGCTATCTGCCCCGCTTCACTCATATCGATGGCGTTATAGAGCATCGCCAGATCGAACACTTCGATTTCCGGCTTCACGTCATGGGTCGCCATTTCTATCGCCAGCCAGGCAATTAGTTCCGGCGTGTTCTCATAGATGCGCAGGGGGAAATTGACCGAGCCGGTTGCCAGTGACGCCATATCGGGGCGGTGCTTGAGCATAAGCCCACGCTCCTTACCGGCGCCTGAGCGCCCGCCGGTTGAAAATTGCACAATCATACCGGGGCAATATTTGTTCAACTCATTCTTCAGCGCCAGATATTTATCCGCATCGACGCTCGTGCTCTGGTCGACGCTGCGCACATGCACATGTGCCAGCGCCGCGCCGGCCTCAAAAGCTTCTTGCGTTGAGGCGACCTGCTCGGCAATGGTGATGGGAACCGCCGGGTTATCCTCCTTGCGCGGCACCGAGCCGGTTATTGCAACAGTGATAATGCAGGGCTTGGTCATGGGGCGATGGTCTCAATTGGGCGTGAATAAAGCGCTTTGGCTGGCGCCTTGGCTCCGATCACCAAATCAACACAGCGCGTTAAAATCAAGCGCAAACTCATCAAACGCCACTTAGAGGCCCGTGAAACCTTGGGACATCCTAACCCGCCGCATTGATTAGCCACCGCGGCGATGCTAGGCCGCTGGCAGACAAAAACGCCAGCCAACGCCAGCGACCAAGCCATTGACAAAGTCAACGCCAAAAATTGAGGCCTGCCCATGATCCCGCGCTATTCACGTCCTGAAATGACTGCCATCTGGGAACCTGCCGCGCGCTTTCGCATCTGGTTCGAGATCGAGGCGCACGCCGCGTCCGCCATGGCCGAATTGGGTACAATCCCGCAAAGCGCCGCCGACACCATATGGGAAAAAGGCGGCAAGGCGGAGTTTGATATCGCGCGCATTGACGAGATCGAGGCTGAGACCAAGCATGACGTCATCGCGTTTCTCACGCATCTGGCTGAGCATGTGGGTGATGACGCGCGGTTCGTGCATCAAGGCATGACCTCCTCGGACATCCTCGACACCTGCCTCAACGTGCAGCTCACCCGTGCCGCCGATTTGCTGCTTAGCGATCTCGACAAATTGTTGGCCGCCCTGAAGACCCGCGCGGCTGAACATAAAGACACCATCACCATTGGCCGCAGCCATGCCATCCATGCCGAGCCCACAACATTTGGCGTGAAACTGGCCATAGCCTATGCCGAGTTCGCCCGAAATAAAACCCGGCTGCAAGCGGCGCGCGCCGACATCGCTACCTGCGCCATCTCCGGCGCTGTCGGTACCTTCGCCAATATTGATCCAAATGTGGAAGTTTATGTTGCAGACAAACTCGGGCTGACACCAGAGCCGGTCTCGTCCCAGGTTATCCCGCGCGACCGTCACGCCATGTTCTTTGCCACCCTGGGCGTCATCGCCTCATCGGTTGAGCGGCTGGCCATTGAGATCCGCCATCTACAGCGCACCGAAGTTCTGGAGGTCGAAGAGTTCTTCTCCAAGGGCCAGAAGGGCTCGTCCGCCATGCCGCATAAGCGCAACCCGGTGCTGACCGAAAACCTGACCGGGCTGGCGCGCATGGTCCGCAGCTATGCCCTGCCGGCCATGGAGAATGTGGCGCTATGGCATGAGCGCGATATTTCCCACTCATCGGTAGAGCGCATGATCGGCCCCGACGCCACGGTGACGCTCGACTTTGCATTGGCGCGGCTAACCGGCGTTATCGAGAAGCTTGTGGTTTATCCCGACAACATGAAAAAGAACCTCGACAAACTGGGCGGCCTGCATAATTCGCAGCGCGTGCTCTTGGCGCTCACCCAGGCCGGGCTCAGCCGCGAGGACAGCTATCGGCTGGTCCAGCGCAACGCCATGAAAACCTGGGAATTAGGCAAAGATTTCCTCACCGAGCTGAAAGCCGACGAAGACGTGATGGCCAAACTGAAGGCGGGTGACCTCGATCAGATGTTCGACCTTGCCTATCACACCAAGCATGTCGACACGATCTTCAAGAGGGTGTTCGGGTAACTACCAGTCACTTGGGTAAACACCAGTCATTTTGGCAAATACCAGTCTGGCGGCATCGCGCCTTCGAAACTCATTTTATAAAACCCTGCCGGCACGGGCAGATGGGCATTGAGCCGGTAGCGCCAGTCATACAGCCGATTGTTGATGCGCCGGTGTTTGTTGATCTGGT
>JAJRRE010000035.1 GCA_024279745.1 Alphaproteobacteria bacterium | reverse complement strand
TGATAAAGCATCCCGTGGAAGCGGCTAACCAAACTCCATTATAATGGCGTCGACCGCCAGATTGTCGCCTTCCGCTGCCTTGATGACGCTGATTGTGCCATCGCGCTCAGCGCGCAGAATGTTCTCCATTTTCATGGCTTCCACAACACATAATGCATCGCCGGCCTTGATCTCCTGGCCCGTCTCGACATGGATAGTTTTGACCAAACCGGGCATTGGGCACAGCAACAAATTTGACGTGTCGGGGATGATTTTTTCCGGCATTAACGCCGCCAGTTCCGTTTCGCGCTGCGTATAGACATAGGCTGCCAGCGAGATTCCGCGAAAACTTAGTTGATGACCGTTGAGGATAGGGCGCACCTGCACCGAGACATCGCGATCCGCAACCAGACCAGACCAGACCGGATCGCCGGGCCACCAGCGCGCCGCCAGCTCCAGAACATCGCTTTCAGAACCGTCATCGTCAAACAATGTCACCTTGGTCGGGCCCTCCATCGGCCCCTCGACATGCACCTTTTGCCGCGCTTCGCCCAAATGCACGATGCGCGTGGCGGCGAAACTGACCGCGCTACCGCTCATTTGCTGGGTAATTTGCCGGCGGCGCATATTGGTCAGATGGTCGATGGCTGTAGCGACCGCCGCCAGAATATGTAGCTCGACGCCCTCAGGAACCCGCGGGGAAAATCCATCGGGATACTCCTCTGCGATAAAACCGGTGGACAGCTCACCCTCGCGCCAACGCTTGTGCTGCATTAGCGCGGTCAGGAACGGGATATTATGTGCAATGCCATCAATGGTGAACGCATCCAGCGCTTCGGCCTGGCAGTCGATGGCCTCCAGGCGTGTCGGCGCATGGGTCACCAATTTGGCAATCATCGGATCGTAATACATGGAAATCTCGCCGCCATCATAAACGCCGGTGTCATTGCGCACGGTCAGGCCGTCCACCGTACCCTCCGATGGTGGCCGATAGCGCACCAGCCGGCCAATGGAAGGGAGAAAATTGCGGTAAGGATCTTCGGCGTAAATGCGCGTCTCCACCGACCAGCCACTTAATCTGACGTCTTTTTGCTTCAAGCTCAGCTTTTCACCGGCCGCCACGCGGATCATCTGCTCGACCAGATCAATTCCGGTAATCAGTTCGGTGACCGGATGCTCAACCTGCAGGCGGGTATTCATTTCCAGAAAATAAAAGGATTTGTCCTGTCCGGCGACAAACTCGACAGTTCCGGCACTGTCATAATCGACGGCCTGTGCCAGCGCGATGGCCTGCGCGCCCATTTTTTTCCGGGTTGCTTCATCCAGTAATGGCGAGGGCGCTTCTTCGATTACCTTTTGATTGCGCCGCTGAATGGAGCATTCGCGTTCACCCAGATGGACGATGTTGCCATGCTTATCGCCCAGGACCTGAATTTCAATGTGGCGCGGATTTTCGATAAACTTCTCGATAAAGATGCGCTCATCACCAAAAGAGGATTTAGCTTCCGAACGTGATGAGTTAAACCCCTCAGCAACTTCATCAACCGCCCAGGCAATGCGCATACCCTTGCCGCCGCCGCCAGCGGACGCTTTGATCATGACGGGGAAGCCGATCTGCTTGGCGATCTTAACCGCATGGTCTTCGTCTTTGATCTCGCCCAGATAGCCTGGCACCGTGGTCACACCAGCCGCGGCAGCAGCCTTTTTCGATTGGATCTTATCGCCCATGGCCGCAATGGCTTTGGCATTGGGACCGATGAACACAATGCCGGCCTCCTGCAACGCGATGGCGAAAGCTTCACGCTCGGACAAAAAACCATAACCAGGGTGCACCGCTTCAGCGCCGGTGGCCTTGCAGGTTGAAATTATTTTGTCCATCACCAGATAGGATTGTGCCGCTGCGGCCGGGCCGATAGCCACAGCTTCATCGGCCATCGAGACGTGCAGCGCGTCCTTATCGGCGTCGGAATAAACCGCCACTGTAGCGATTCCCATGGCGCGCGCGGTTTTAATCACCCGGCAAGCGATCTCACCGCGATTTGCTATCAAAATTTTTGTGAACATGGCCGCCCGCCCGCTGTTGCTTGAGTTTCCAAGGCTCATCAATACAAGGCGGTAGCGACACTGACAATGGGGGGCGCTATGAACTTAATAACTATCATCTAACTGGCGCGGCTGAGACTGGCGGGGCCATCTGCGGCGCGTTGGGCTCGCTCGCCATGCGTTTCAGCCGCTCCCGCACCAAAGAAATATGTTCGCGCAACGCGTAAAGCTCATCTGTGTACTGCAACGGCACGGATAAATTCTTCGCCGTCCTGTCTATCCGGTTCAGCTCGACCATGCGCGCCCGGGCAAAGTTTTCCTGCGGGCGCGATTCAGCGTCGATTTCAAGATCGTTGAGTTTTACATACCAGCGTAATATCCGCCGCCTGATGCGCCAGCGATAAATCAGCGGGATAATCTTGAATAACGGAATAAGAATGGTCAGAACCGGTACAATGAGTACGATCAAGCGCTCCAACAAAACCACCATCCAAAACGGCAAATACCGGCGCAAGAAGGGTTTGCCGGATTTATAATAGCGCTGTGCATCCGCCGACATAACAAATATGGGATCAGTCGCCTTAGGAAACTCGCCGGAGTTCTGAAAAAGCCCATCTCCTGCATGAACCTCCTGCGCGGCTTCTGCCAACAGGCTGACCAGGGCCGAGTGCAATGATTTTCGTACGACCAGCGCCGCGACTGGCGCAATCAACTGCACATCCTTTGCTGGAACATTATGCACAAGATCAATGACACCGCGCGGCAATTCCAGCACAGCCAAATACCGAAAGCGGCGCGCATAGGCTTTGGCCTGGGCAAAACTCATCAGCCGAAGATTGGGGTCTTGCAAGAGCTTCTTAATCAGCGCTGAATTTGGCGATGCTACCACGAAAATCGCGTCGGCCTGCCAGGACGCAAGCGCCTTGGCCGCTCTGGCGCCGCTGATTGGTAGAAAGTTCGTATTGGTCTCGTTGATACCGTTAGCACCCAAAAGATCCAGCGCCAATTTACGCGTTCCGCTGCCCGGCGGACCAATTGCAATTCTTTGCTTGGCCAGTTGGCTCAATGTCGTAACGGTTTGTGTGCCGCGATAAAATACCCAAAGCGGCTCATAGAAAATACGGCCGACAGATTTCAGATCGCGCGCTTGCGCTTTGCTGGCAATCCCGCCCTGCACCAGGGCGACGTCAACGTTCGATCCAGGATCGGCCAGCAGCGCCAGATTTTCTACTGAGCCTTTGGTTGAGCGCACGTCAAGCCTGATCCCCGAGCGCGCTAGAATTTCGCTGTAGGCTTTGCCGAAAGAAATATAAGCCCCGCTCGGCGAGCCCGTCGCAATTGTTATATGCTTGGGCGGCGCCGGCTCAATAAAACGCGACGCATATGAAAGTCCAAGCACCAGCATGATCACGCTTGGCAATCCAACGAGCAACGCCAAGCTTACAGAATTCTGCGCGGCATTTTTCGGGGGAAGTGGCTTAAAGGCTTCTTGCGGCAAATGATCCATCATATATCCAAAAAACGAAACTATAACTTTGGCGCGGAACTGCCAGATCAGCAAATCGCTGGTCAATATCGATATCAATGTCGAAGTCGGTGTCGAAGTCGAAGTTGATCAATTGGAACGTCTGGCGATAGTGAGCCCCAACACCCGGTCCCGGTCAGACGCCGTGCGGGCGCGCCCTTTTCCGAAGAAAACAACTTTGTAACAACTGCCGCTGCGCAGATCGGTTCTCGGCCATTCTGGTATTGTTTTTACATCAACGCAGTCGGCTTGTGCGGCCAATCCATTCAGATGACTAACAAATCTGCGTTAGCACAGTACTTTTAAGTCAATGACTTCGCGATACCCATAAAAAAGAGCTGCACGGCCAAAGTGCCGCACAGCTCAATTTGCTGTTACATCATAATCCATTTGGAAAATTGATGATCCTTTTGAAACGCAACGGCGACAGACTGAACCGCGTTTTCATAGTCCGCGAAGTCAGGCAGCCTTGGCGGCACGCGCGATTAAATCATCCAGCGCCGGATGGATCTGCGTGCTGTGCGCCGAGATGAACTGCAGCAGTGCTTTTTCAATTTCATGCAATTCGCCATCGCGGCTAATACGTTCGGCAAGCCAACCCGCTTCCCCTTCCGTCACCTGCTCATTGGTAATGATCTCGATCTTCTGCTGCTCCAAACGGGATATGGCGCGCTCTTCACTGCCTTGCAGTTGATAGCCCTTGAAAAATACTGAAAAGCCTTTCCCGATCCGCTCCAATGTACCGCTCAAGGATAAATCTGCGCCCCTCTCCAACCATTCCACGCGCCGCAACGCCTCTTGCCGTGAGGGTGGTTTATACCCGGATGCCGCCATTATCGCATTGGCGATA
>JAJRRE010000457.1 GCA_024279745.1 Alphaproteobacteria bacterium | reverse complement strand
TTCACCGGCGAAAAACTGCAATACACCAATGTTTCGGAACGGTGATTTCTTGACTTGCCAATCAAGCAGCCGTGGTTGGCCTGAACTCATCATTTCCAGGGGAACGCGCAGACGCGGATAGTTGTCGTGCAGGGCCACATATTGCTTACCGCGCGCCACCACGCGCCATTTATCAAGGCCCAATTGTGGGAAATCGACCTCCTGCAATTGGTTCTTAACACCAAGGCGGGACAGAGCTGTTCGCACTTTTGCGTAGTCCGGCCGCAGGATCAAAGCTTTGCGCAAATCGGAAATTGCGGCGCGCTCCTGCCCAAGCCCTTCTTTAACCTCACCGCTTGCCCAATAAGCTTCGGGCAATTTGGGCGCCAGTTTCACCGCAATGGTTACATCCTTCAGGCCAAGATCAGGCTGGCCCATTTCCTTATAAACCCAGCCACGATAGGCATAAGCCGCCGCGTCGCGTGGATCGAGTTGCACGGCTTGATTAAGATCGCTCAATGCCAGATCGTAGCGCCGCGCCGCGCCATGAGCAAAGCCGCGCTCGCGATATCCCGACGCCCCGCCTGGAGCCAGTTCAATGACGCGGCTGAAATCCTCAAGCGCCTGATCAGTCTGCCGGTTGAACAGCAGTGCTTTGCCGCGCAGAAAATGCAATTCAGGATTGCCTTGATCAAAGGTGATGGCGCGGCTCAAATCTTCGACCGCCTGCTTAAAGCGCCCGATCTTCATCAATGCTTCCGCACGGCTGCGATAGCCCAGTCCAAACCGCGTATCGGCCTTGATCGCACGGGTGAAATCGCGCAGGGCTGCGTGGGGGCGCGATTGTTCCAGATGCGCCCGGCCCCGGCCACTAAGCGGCGCCGCACTTTGCGGCTTCAAGGTAATCGCCTTGTCATAGTCACGCAACGCGTCGCCCATGCGCCCTAAACGTACATAGGCGCCGGCACGGTTGTTATAAGCGGCTGCATAACCGGGGGCCAACACCAGCGCGCGGTTAAAATCCTTGAGCGCTTCATCAAATAATCCCAGCGCCAGCAGCACATTGCCGCGATTGTTATAGGCGGCGGCATATTCAGGATAAAGTCTGAGCGCGCCATTGAAATCCTTTATAGCGTCGGCCGGCCGGTTGAGACGCGACAGCGCAACCCCGCGATCATTGAGAACATTTGCGCGCCGGTCGATCGCCAGCGACTTGTCTTGCAATGCCTGACTATACAGCGCCACGGCATCGCGCACTTTGCCCTGGGTTAATGCGGCAGCGGCTTTGCGGGCGCTGATCAAGCTCTGTTTGGTAGCACCATGGGCGGGCAGTACGACAATGAGCAGACCCCATAGCATGAGCCAGATTGATAATAGAGCTTTGATCCCCATCCCCTGCCACTCTCCAAATTGCGTCAAATATTTACCCTGCTGAACCAGCATACAACCTTTGCGCTTTCCTTGCGAGAGGGGATGTTAACTGGCAAAGAAGGGGGAAATCGCGCCAGAATGCCCCAGCCTATAATCCAATTATGGCACGGCGGCGAGTGTATGAGCGGCAAAACCTGTCCACTTACCCAGCGTTCCTGAGGTCGGTGTCCCGGTGTTTCGGTGTCCTGGCACTTGATCCAGGTTACAAAGCCAAAAGTTAACAGGTTTAGATGCCGATATCGGGTCCTGGTCTGCTTCAGCGTGAATTCAGTGCTTGTGTTTCTTGACGAGCGGGTTCCTGAGGGCAGAAAAGTCGTCATATTGCCCCGCTGACGCTAATAATTTGCCAGGCCCGCAGACACAACATTGATCTGGCGGCCGAACGCCTCTATGCAGACGCCCGAACACCAATGACAATTTTTCTCAAATCACCAAACCGCTCCAGTCATCAAGGTGATGCTTCAAGAATAAGGTGACGGCCCGATGAATTTATGGTTCCGGTTTTTCGCAACATTGATCGCCGCGCAATGGCGCACCTCACTTTCGGCACCATTAGGGCGCTCAAAACTTCGGTTTCGGGTGTGGCCGCTTGATCTGGATATTAACCTGCATATGAATAACGGGCGCTACCTCACGATCATGGATCTGGGGCGGATGGATATGATCATGAGAATGGGACTGGTGCGTCCGATGTTGCAACGCGGCTGGATGCCCGTTCTGACTAGCAGCACCATTCGCTATCGGCGCGAGCTGAAACTGTTTGAGCCCTTTGATATGGAAACTGCCATTGTCTACTGGCAAGGCTCGATCTTTGTCATGGAACACAAAATACGTTTTACCCGCGGCGCACGAGCTGGCGCAGTCGCCGCGACGGCATTGGTCAAGGGCGGGTTTTACAATCGCAAAGAGCGCAGCTTTATCTCAATTGAAAAAATGAGCGACGTCTTTGGGTTTGAGCAAATAGACAGCCCGCCCATCACCCCGGCCATCACCGCCCTGCTGGCTGCCGAAGAGGCTATTCGCGCCCAGGACAACGCCGACACAGTCAAAACGGCGGCTAACACAACGACCGGCAGTGATCAGCCACGCGGCAATTGAGACGCCGGTTTAATCAAACTCAATGGTCATCCCGTCATAGGCCGGCTCAACGCCTTCGGGTAACTCGCGTTTCAGGGTTTCAAAATCCAGATCGACATGCAGATGGGTTAAAATCGCGCGTTTGGGTTTGAGCCGCTTGATCCATTTGAGCGCGTCTTTAACGCTGAAATGGCTGGGGTGGTACTCATAACGCAGCGCATCGACGATCCACACATCAAGGCCGTGCAACTGCTCTTGCGCCTTCGCGTTTAAATTGCTCACGTCGGGAGAATAGGCCAGCGATCCAAAGCGAAACCCGAGCGAGGTAATCTGGCCATGGTCCTGCACGATTGGACAAGCCTCGATTACACCGCCGCCGCCTTCAACCAATACCGGCGTCGGTGGCGTTATTTTGTGCGGCTCTATAATGGGCGAATAGGGCGAGCCGTCCGGGGTCTTGAAGCAATAGGTGAAGCGCTTCATCAAGGTCGCTTCGACGGCGGCATCCATATGGGCGTGAATGCGCGATTTCATATTGTAGGACAGCACGCGCAAATCATCGATGCCATGGGTATGGTCGGCGTGATCATGGGTGAACAACACGCCGTTTAAAGTGCTAACGCCGGCGGCCAGCAATTGCTCGCGCATATCCGGCGAGGTGTCGATCAGCGCCCGCGTGCGCCCGCTTTTACCCGGCTCGCCGGCAAACCGCTCGATCAGGACAGAACAACGGCGGCGTCTGTTTTTGGGGTTTTCAGGATCACAAGCGCCCCACTTATTGCCGATACGTGGCACACCGCCCGAGGAGCCGCAGCCCAATATCGTTAGCTTATGGCTCATGGTTCATTGCGTCTCCGCCTGCGACTGCCTTGCCGGCGTCTGCGTCACCTGAGACTGGGCTGCCGCGTCACGCGATGTGGCCGAAGCAGTATGGTCTGCCCATCCCGCCGGTTTTGGGGTCTTGCTATACAGGGCAAAGAAATTCCGCGTTGTTGCAGCGGCCAATGCGTCTGCAGTAATTCCTTTAACTTCAGCTAACTTGGCCGCCGTGTGCACAACATAGCTGGGCTCATTGCGTTTGCCGCGATAGGGCATTGGCGCCAGATAGGGCGCGTCGGTCTCAACCAGCAGCCGATCAAGCGGTACATCGGCGGCAATGGCGCGCAGCTCGTCTGATTTTTTGAAGGTGATCACGCCGGAGAACGACACATACAGCCCGAGCGCCAGCGCCCGGCGCGCCAGATCCGGGCCAGCGGTAAAGCAATGCAGCACGGCCTTGAACGCGCCCTTGGCCATCTCGTCTTCCAAGATTGCAGCGGTGTCTTCGTCGGCATCGCGCGCATGAATGACCAGCGGCAGGCCGGTTTCGCGTGCGGCGGCAATGTGGTTGCGAAAGCCTAGCGCCTGTCCTTCGCGTGAGCTTTTTTGATAGAAATAATCGAGACCCGCTTCGCCAATCGCCACCACTTTGGGGTGGGCCGCCAGCTCGACCAGTTTTGAGACCGGCACATCCAATTCGCTGTCGGCATTATGCGGGTGGGTGCCGACTGAGCAGTAAATATTGTCATGCGCTTCAGCTACAGCCAACACATCGGGAAACTTTGAAACCAGCGTTGAAATCGTAACCATGATGCCAACACCGGCGTCGCGCGCGCGCGCCAAAACCTCTACGCGGTCCTGCGCCAATTGCTCAAAATCCAGATGACAATGATGATCAACTAACATTAAACGTTACCCTTTTTGCCCTGCTGTTTTTTGTTGTTCCCCGGTTGTGCACCACCCTTCCCGCTTTTGCCGCTCTTGGCCGCCTTGCCGCCCTTCGCCGCTTCATCGGGATCGACATAACGGGGGAATACCGGCTCGGGCGCTGGCAACGACGTGCCAGGCGTCAAGCGTCCCGTTTCGCCCAACGCGTCAAAACTGCGGGCCGCTACATCAACGCCCAAATAATCGAGCAGCTTGGCGGCGGAACCTGGCACATAGGCCTGGGCAAAGATCGACACCTGGCGCACGACTTCGGCCGTAACATAAAGAATGGTCTCCATGCGTTTGAAATCGGTCTTGCGCTTGGCCCAGGGTTCCTCGCCGGCAAAATACCGATTAGCATCGCCGACCACCGCCCAGATGATATCGAGCGCCTTGGAAATCGCCTGCACATCCATCGCCGCGCGCGCCGGCTCCAGCATGGCATCGGCGGCAGCTAATATTGTCTGGTCGGCTTCGGTAAACGCGCCCGGCTCCGGCAACACGCCATCGCAGTTTTTTGCAATCATCGAGAGTGAGCGCTGCGCCAGATTGCCCAGATCATTGGCCAGATCGGCATTGGAGCGATTGACAATGGCCTCATGAGAATAGCTGCCGTCATTACTAAAGGGCACTTCGCGCAGGAAAAAATAGCGCATTTGGTCAACGCCATAAGCTTCGATCATGGCAAAGGGATCAACCACATTGCCAAGCGATTTCGACATTTTCTCGCCGCGGTTAAACAAGAAGCCATGGGCAAAAACGCGTTTTGGCAGCTCCACACCAGCAGCCATCAAAAAGGCCGGCCAATAAACCGCGTGAAAGCGCAAAATGTCTTTACCGATGACATGCACGTCGGCGGGCCAGAATTTCTTAAAGAGTTCCGCGTTTTCATCGGGAAAGCCAACGCCGGTAATGTAATTGGTCAGCGCATCAATCCACACATACATGACATGATCGGGCGCACCGGGAACGGGAATGCCCCAGTCCAGCGTCGTGCGCGACAAGGACAAGTCTTTGAGCCCGCCTTTGACGAAGGACACCACTTCATTGCGCCGCGCGGCAGGCAGAATAAAATCGGGATTGGCGTCATAATAGGCGAGCAATTTATCTTGGTAAGCCGACAGCTTGAAAAAATAGGTCTCTTCTTCTGTCCACTCAACCGGCGTACCCTGGGCGCCCAGCCGCACACCATTTTCGCCAAGCGTTGTTTCATCCTCACTGTAAAAGGCTTCATCGCGCACCGAATACCAGCCGGCATAACGATCGAGATAAATGTCGCCTTTATCGTCTTTATTGACCGCACCATTTTCCGCGATGCGCTGCCAAAGTTCTGTAACCGACCGATGATGGCGCGGCTGGGTTGTGCGAATAAAATCATCATTGGAGCAGTTAAGCGCCGCCACCATGTCCTGAAAGCGCGCCGCGTTGCGGTCCGCCAGAGCGGCCACGTCGAGGCCCTCCTTGTCGGCGGTCTGTTTCATCTTCAGCCCATGCTCATCAGTACCGGTCAGGAAATAGACATCTTTCCCATCGAGCCGTTGAAACCGGGCCAGCGCATCGGTTGCAATGGCCTCATAGGCATGACCGATATGGGGCACACCGTTGGGATAGGAGATCGCCGTTGTAATGTAAAAACACTTGCGTTGTGCCATAGGCTATTGGTCCATTCAAAATTTGGTCGGCGAAGAAACGTCGGGCAAAGATACGTCAGCAAAGAAACATCGGGCAAAAGGGCGCCGGGCTCACTATTGACCGTGGCCTCACATATCGTGGCGCGCTCTGGCATGGCGGCGGGCCAATGTCTCAATCTGTGCCATGGTCTCCAATATGAGCGCCTTTCTGTCCAGATTAAGTGACATGACAACCGCTTTTTCACGCGCCATTGTTTCCCATAAGCCCGCCCAGGAGGCAAGCCTCGCCGGGTCACCCGCCAAACGGCCAGCACCCCCGCCGCCGCCCATCAGCTTTTGCGCCAGCTGCAAATCTTCGGGCCGGCCTGCCCCGGTGGCGCCAGCGCGCACCGCCCGGGCAATGAGGCCGAACAATAGCTCAAAAAATGCTTCATACCGTACCGCCGCCGCGACCGATCCAATCTCATCAGCCAACTTGTGCACCTGAGCCCAGTCCAATTGCGGCAAGGCGCTGAGAAATTTGAGGCATTGCTCGTGTAATTGCAGCCCGCCGCCCGCGCGCAGCATCAGCAATTGGCGCACAGAACCCCCGGCAAGCGGCTCCAGGGTTCCCAAATCGGCGTCCTCATGGCCCTTATCGGCAGCCTGCAGCGCCTGCAATGTCGCCCGGCGCAGCGGATCGGAGGCCAGTGGTGCCAGATCAAGCCGCCGGCACCGGGAGCGGATGGTCGGCAATAGCCGCCCCGGCTGCGATGAGACCAGCAAGAAAATCACACGTGGCGGCGGCTCTTCCAGTGATTTCAATAACGCGTTGGCGGCCGAAATATTAAGCTCATCGGCGCTGTCGACAATCACCACACGCCATTTTCCCACATCGGCCTTGTGGTTCATAAAGGCGCGTAATTTGCGGATCTCATCGACCGGAATGCTGGCACTGAAGCGCTTGGTCTTGGGATCATAGACTCGCCGCAGAACCAGTAGTCCAGGATGGGATAAGGCCGCGACCTGGCGGGCGGCGCGCGCGTTTTGCGGAACCGCCAAGGGACCGCCGCCGCCCTCCCCGCTGTCGCCGCGCTCTGTATCCTCGGCTAGCACATAGCGGGCAAACTGGTAAGCCAGTGTCGCCTTGCCAATGCCGTGCGTGCCGCCAATCAACCACGCATGATGCAAACGTCCCTTGCTAAATCCGTCGGCCAGTCGAGCACGGATGTCGTCATGGCCAAATAGCTGGCGGGTATGGCGCGGATGGGGGAACTCTTCCAGCCGGTCCGCCTCGGGCGCGTCTTCCACGTCCTTGATCGCGCCGCCTCGTGCTGGCGTTTTGCGCGCGGGTTTGGATTTACCTGCCGATTTTGCGCCGGGTGCGCTTCGCGGTGCTCTTGCCATCAAGGTTCACCGCCTGCGTCGCCGGATTCAAGTAATCGTTTTTCCACCGCGTCCCAGATTTGTGCGCCGATCTGCTCAATGCTTTGGGCGCCATCAATGACAACACAGCGCCCTGGTTGTTCTGCCGCAAGGCGCAAAAATTCACGGCGCAATTTTTCATGGAACGCCAAGGTTCGTGCTTCAAATGTATCGACCAGTTGTGCCGGTGTTGACGTGCTTTGCGCATCGCCGCGCCTGGCAGAAGCCCGGGCCAAACCCTCTTTGGCGGGCATATCAAGAATTATAGTCAGGTCAGGTTCAGTTTCGCCCACAACAATTTCATTCAGCTGGGCGATTGTCGCCATTTCTATGCCGCCCGCTGCACCTTGATAGGCGCGCGTTGAATCGGAAAAGCGGTCGCAAATCACCCAGCGCCCAGCGGCCAGTTCGGGCCGGATAATTTCCGCCAAATGATCGGCGCGCGCGGCGTTAAACAATAAGGTTTCGCTGAGCGGACCATGTTTGGGCGTTTGCGGGCTGAGCAGCAAATCACGAATGAGCTCGGCGAACGGCGAGCCGCCTGGTTCGCGGGTCACGGTCGCAGTGATGCCGCGCGCGGTAAGACGGCGTGCCAGGGCCTTGACCTGAGTGGATTTGCCAACGCCTTCGCCGCCTTCAAATGTTATGAACTTTGCCTGTGTCATCTCTCACCCGCGCCCTTGGTCTCACCCGCGCCCGCGCCCCTGGACCAAACGCACCAGCATCACCGCGCATACCGCATTAACGGCGCAATCAATCACCTAAATGCCCAGCTGCGTCAATGGCATAGCCGATATCTGCAAAATTTCACAGGACACACCGCCGCCCAGGTGCAGGACCTTAGGGCAGCCAACCAAATGCCATATGCACCAGACTGTCCAGACCGCGCCGGGTCATCGAAGCGCGCTCGACGGTTTCGGCGGCATAAAGCGGTACTTCGTTGACCGACTTTGTGGAAGTTACAACCCGCAACTTTGCAACCTTGTCACCCTTGCGAATGGGCGGCTTGAGGGGGCCTTGATAAATGATCTGGGCGCGCAATTTCTGGTTGGCGGGAAAGCGGGGCAAGACCACGCGCACTTCGCCATTACCGATCAGCGGCACATAAACGCTGGTGCCGCCCCAGACCCGCGCCTTGCCGACCACTTCGCCCGCATCGAACAATTTAAAACTGGTAAAACTGCGAAAACCCCAGCCCAGCAATTTGCGCCCTTCCGACTTGCGCTCCGACTTGCGCTTCAAGCCATTGATGACCAGGATCAAATTGCGCCCGTTCTTTGAGGCGGTGGCCACCAAACCGTAGCCGGCTTTCTTAACATAGCCGGTTTTCATGCCGTTCACGCCCATATTCAGGAATAACAGCGGGTTGCGATTGTAGAATTTATGTTTGCGATAGAAGAATCTTTTCTGCGAAAACAATTTGAAATATTCGGGATATTCCTTGCGGATATAGCGTCCCAGCTTGGCCAGCTCCAGCGCCGTCATTAAATGTTCAGGATGATAAAGGCCGGTGGCATTGCGGAATGTCGACCTTTTAAGACCAATCCGCCGCGCTTCTTTCTCCATCATTTGTGCAAAGGCTTCTTCTGACCCCGCCATGCCTTCCGCAATCGCAATGCACGCGTCATTGCCTGATTGCACAACGATGCCAAGCAGCAATTCGCGCAGGCTCACTTCGGTATTCAGCGGCACAAACATCGCCGAGGTCCCTGACGGCGCTCCGCCCTTGCGCCAGGCGTTTTCACTCATCAAGAATTTGTCATCGGGGCTCAGTTCGCCGTTTTTCAATGCCCTGAACACTACCGCCAAGGTCATCAGCTTGCTCATGGAGGCCGGCGACATCAGCTCACTGGCATTGCGTTGAAACAAAATGGCGCCGCTATCGGCATCCATCAACACTGCCTGCTTGGCGCGCGTTTTGAACTGCGCGGCATAGGCCAATTGAACTGACTGGAGAGTGAAAAACGCAATTATAAAGCACGAAATAACAAACTTTGCGCCAAGTGATCCAATGTCACGCGCAGACGTAAAAAATAACATGTTCTATCCCAGATGTGGCCCGGCATAAGGTTTGCGCTGCGGCGCCCCCTCGCCCAGTGCAGCCCGCTCTTATGCAAATATTTGAAATCGATTTGCTGACTATCGGCGTTGCCCGCCCTCAAAGTCAAGCGATTGAGGAGTGATAACACTCTACCCGGCCAAGCAATTTCATAGATCCGACAAATCAGGATACTTTTGCTCTGGCGATTGCCCGCTCGCTAGGCCAAGGCTGGTGCGCGCCGCGGCGGTAATGATCGCGTCTTTGGCCTGGCGCGCTCCGGTGAACTTCGTTAGATGCTTGAGCTTTATGCGTATAGCACGCTTAATGCGCCCTGTTTTTCACCAGACCGGCGGCGTTTTGGTCAGACCCGATGCGCGCGATACCGGGCCAATGTTCGCCGTTCGCCCGGACCAGCTCTGCTGGCGCAAAAACGCACGTTCTTTGTGATCGGAGCCATTCAGTGGTGCACGGCCCGCATAGCGCACCCGCACCTTGGCCACGCCCTGCCCGCGGAAGGACAGCGCATTAGCCGCCGCCCGCGACAGATCGATAATCCGCCCTTTTGCATAGGGCCCGCGATCATTGACACGCACCAGTACAGTCCGCCCATTGGCCAGATTTGTAACATAGGCATAAGACGGCAGCGGCATGGTCGGATGCGCCGCGCTCAGGGCCGCCATATCATAGGTCTCGCCATTCGCGGTTCTGCGGCCATGGAATTTATCGCCATACCAGGAGGCGACCCCGGTGCGATTATAATTTGGCTCCAGTTTCGGCACATACCGGCGCCCGGACACTTTATAAGGCTTGCCGACCTTATAATTACCGCCCCCTTTGGGAACGGCTCGATTACCGGATATCAAACGCTCCGAGGCGTAAACGCCGGTTTTGGGATCATAGCGGGACAAAGATGCAGTTCGGCGCCGCGGTGCGGGATTGCGGGCCGGTCCGGGTCTGCGCGCCAGAACTTCGGTGCTAAATGCCGGCACGGCGCTCAAAGCTGTTGGATTGGCCGTCGATGTCTGGGCTAACGACTTGGTAACTGCCGATTTTTGCGCGCAAGATGCCAGTGCCGGGGAAACAGCGGCGAGAACAAAACAGACACCCAGAGAAAACCGGCGTTGCCCTTTCGGCGCCGTTATGGTCACGGCACAATGTCCCCCATGCGCTTTTTCACGCCCCAATGGTCCCAATAACGCCTTGCCGCGCCAGAAAGGCCCGTTAAATCGATCCATACGCCTCACCCTGTTCAAACCATCCCCCCCGGGATCGCCTGCTTACAACCTCTTACGCGCTCGGTCTGTTTTATAGACAAGTTTCGCTGTTCGCCTATCCGGTAAGACCGCAAGCCTGTGCACAAGCAAATGTTCCCGCACAGCCCTTTACGCTGCACCTAACCACATTCCTGTTAGGATCACGTAAATAAGCTGCGCGCTGATGCCAATCCGCCGTTAACAGTTGCAAGCCGGGCACGGCGGAAATCAACGAGTTGCAGACACCACATATTTTCGCATGAATTGGCGCTTTTGCACTCTTGCCAATCCTGCTTGAGCGCTATACCAAGCGTTGCAACCGTTATTGGCGCCTTTGGAGGGGTGGCCGAGTGGTTGAAGGCACCGGTCTTGAAAACCGGCAGGCGTTCACGCGTCTCGTGGGTTCGAATCCCACCCCCTCCGCCACTCTTGATCTCACGGTGCTAATCCGGGCCGAAGAAGCCCGGGCACCTGCGATGGCGCGGCGCTAAGCGCCGGGCGAACATTGTTCGCCGTGCGGGATGCCAGAGAAAACCAGTATCCCATCACAGCAGTTTTTCTGCCTCGCGGTGCTAATCCATGCCGAAAAGGCATGGGCACCTGCGGCGGCGCGCCGAACGGTCGGCGGGCACGCAGTCGCGTGCCGTGGTGCAAGATAGCGAAGACCACGGAATTCTCACAGCTCGGACTTCTCGGCTCCAGCCCGGCTCTCACCATTTGGGCTAGTTGCGGCACGACTGTGCCCAGCGGCCAACGGTCGCCGCGAACCGTTTCGCGCCTCGCCGGAGCTGCCCACGCTTTAGCGTGGATTAGCAGCGCGAGGCAAAAAAGAGCGCCACTTGACGGGAACCCACTATTGGCGCGGCACCTTTGATCATCGTCGCGCGGGCTAGGCCTGGCGGACTTGCCGCTCGCTTTGCTGTCCGACTGGCAACTCAACCCAAACCATGGCCCCGCCCAGTTCGCTTTCGGCAAATCCCAGCTTGCCGCCATAAACATCAACAAGGTCTTTCACGATGGCCAACCCCAATCCGGTTCCGGCGACATTTGGCGCGGCGCGCTCACCTGGTTTTATAAGCCGATCAACCTGGTCGTTGGGAAGTCCAGGCCCATCATCTTCCACAATGATTTTCAAGGCGGCTGGCATTTGATTGATCGAGACAGATAAATGTGCCTTTGCCCATTTACGGGCATTATCTAACAAATTGCCCATAATGTTATTAAAATCGATGCGATCGACGTCAACATAAGCCGTGACCGGAAGCGCCAATTGCCAAGACAATTTTTGGCTTTCGGGCAGCTTTTGCAATGCATTACAAATAGTGCGCAACTCATCGCAGGCGTTCAAACGGTTGGGCCGCACAACACTGATTCCGCGCGCCTTATAAAGTGCCAGTTCCAATTCCACATGCCGACGTAAATTTTCAATTTGCTCACCAATCCGTTTGGCGGAATCTCGCGCACCGCTCTTGTGCAACAACCGTCTTTCTGCTGCCAATATGGCCAAAGGTGTTAAAAACCCATGTGCCAGATTTCCAGCGCGCAATCGTGCCGCCGCCAGCGCTGCATCTTGCTCATCCAGCAATGAATTGGTCTCATGAATGAGCGGCATCACTTCGACGGGAAATCTCTCGTCTATTCTTGTTTTGTGGCCCGCGCGGACTTCGGCTATAACAGATTTGAGTTTCAACAACGGTGCCAATCCGATGGTAACCTGCACCCAGCCAGCCAACATGAACAATAGCGCGATACCAATAGAGCCTTGAATAATATCATCAGCAAACTCATCGGTATCTTCTTGAATTTCTTTCTTGTCTAATCCAGCTACAATTACGAATTCATGAAATTTGTTATCGTCTTTCTTGATTCTGATGGTGTGGGCCAAGGCCAAAATATTTTGCTCCTTGGGCCCCTCCAACTCCATCTCAATCAAGCCTTCGTGTGGCGCCAGTGTTTTGGTCAAATGAAACACATAGCGGCGCAGGGAGAATGAGCTCAAAACCGG
>JAJRRE010000456.1 GCA_024279745.1 Alphaproteobacteria bacterium | reverse complement strand
TTCGGGCAAAGCGTTTTTTCGCCCATACGATTTGGAAACAAATCATAGCCCTTAGACCGGTTTACCATACATAATGCCTATGCGCGTGTGCTGGCAGCGCGTCAATCGCCAAGGTGATTGATCATGTCAGTGATGAGCTTTGTTGCTGGGTCGCGTGCGGCAAAATCATTCCAAGACGGAGGGTAGAGCGCCACTATGAACATGAACCGACGAAAATTTTTAGGTGCAGCGGCGATGTCGCCACTTGCGGCCAAGGAAATGGCTGAAAAAGCGGTTGAAATCGCCCAGAGCGAAGCAATGAACGCCTCAGGCATCGAGCTTTATGGCGATTCAATCTACACGGGCATCACCACCTACGACCCCGAACCCGAAATGCGCTCCTTATGGGATGCGATGAAGCAATTTGGCATTCCAGATTGGAAGAAGGACGATTTATGGGAAGATGCCAAACGTTCGCGAACTCTCGATCCGGACCTTGCATCCATGCGCTCCATCTCTTTGAATTCGAAGATGAAAATGCAATGGAAACGTAATTACGACCAGTTGGTCGAGCGGGCCTATGCGCAACAGAAAATGGAAAAACTGAAACAGGCTTTCTTCAAGGTTAATCCCGATATTTCAGAGTATTAAACAAAACATACAGCGCCTGGCTGATTGGTCGGGCGCTGCACTATACTCCCTTTAAGCAGGGCCTAACGCCACAGGGCTGCACTCCAAACTGGCCATTGCGCTCACAATAGTCCAAACTGGCCGCAACAATTGTGCAGGAGCAACTGTAGCAGGTACGAATTAAGGTGAGGCGTTCCAATTGGAGTGCCTGCGCCAGTTAATGATTCCGGTCCTTGCTGCAATATCTGCAAATCAAACGCCTTATTAATATTGATTTGGATCGGGTTGAGGTGATTTAGGGTATTGATCCAGCTGAGTGTTGATCCAGCCGATGTGATCTAAGCTTTTGAATTGAACCTCTGGGGAGAGAACTACATGCGTTTCATCTGGAATTTATTCGGACTTATTGGCCTGGTTGTTGTGCTTGGCGGCCTTGCCGGCGGGGCCTATGTCATGCGCAGCGGCGCCCTGAGCGGTTTTGATCCGCAAGCCATGCGTGTTTACAAGGAAATGGCCGCCAAAATTATTGAGACCGGCTCGATGGTCGATGCGACGGTCTGGCGGACCAAAGTTGCCGAAGGCATCACCTTCGAAGAAGTTGACCAGTCGATCAAGACCATTGCCAATGAGAATAATATCAAAGGCGTTGGCGAGTTGCCTTTGTATAAGCAGGTCGAATCCATGACCGGCAAAAAGTCTCGCAAAATCCAGATCTATATGTATTGCAACCCGTTAACCGCCGTGAAGATGCTCGATCATTCCGACGCATTCGCCGCGTATCTTCCCTGCCGCGTCACATTGATCGAAGACAAAAAGGGGCAGCTTTGGATTTATACGCTGAATATGGACCCGATGATTTATGGCGGCAAAATCCTGCCACCGGATCTCAAGGAAGAAGCGATCAAGGTTAAGAAAATCATGCTCGATATTCTCGAACGTGCTGCCAAAGGCGATTTTTAAGACGCGGCCCTGCGATCAGTGGCCGCCCCGGCACTTGTGGATGCTGCAAGCCCGCGTCAGTTCTTTATCGGCGGAATTACCCCTGGCCCGTCCTAAGCCTTGTGCCCTATTTCCGGCGCACATTCAGCTTCGCGTAACGATAGCGTTGAAACAGCTGTTGCACTTGGGTCTAAGCGCAGCTATATTAGCCTAGCGCTCATGATTATCTTACTTGAGAGTGGGTTCCCATTTGACCATAGGGGTGCGGGCCTGCTCTTTTTGTTTTGGGCATTCAATGGTTTAGGGCGCTTCTTCAAGCTTAATGGTTTGGGGCGTTTGTTAAAGCTCAATGGCTTTGGAGCGCCTGTTAATGATTGTGCCCGCATGATTTGATGTGGTCGCTTTGGTGAGACTTAGCAAAGGGCTGTCCCTGTTTCGGGTTTTGATACGCCGTCGGAGACTTTCATGTCCCGAGTGTTAGGGTATCGGTAGGATGCGAGAACGGACCTGAACGGATTTTCAAGCGGATGGAAGGTTTGAGCAGCGACGTTGGCAACGCGCGGTTTATTCGCGAGAGCGGATTGGCCGCACAAATTGCGCAATTGAGCGAGCCGGTTTTGGCCGAAATGGGCTTTCGTCTGGTCAAGGTTTCGTTGTCGGGTAGCGATAATACGACTGTGCAAATTATGGCTGAACGGCCCGATGGATCGATTTCGATCAAGGAATGCGCTGATATTTCTCGTGCTTTATCGCCGTTATTAGATGCGCATGATCCAATATCGAGCAGCTATTTTCTAGAAGTATCCTCTCCGGGGATTGACCGGCCGCTTGTACGCCCTTCCGATTTCGAGGTTTGGGCCGGGCAGACCGCCAAGATAGAGTTGAAAGAATTGCTCGAAGGGCGCAAACGCTTCAAGGGCGTATTGGAAGGATTTGAGGACGGCGAAGTGAGGATCGAAGTCAATCTGGACCAGATCGGCTGCACAGTTCTTGGGTTGCCGCTGACTATGATCGCTGAGGCGCGGTTGGTGTTGACCGATAAATTGGTTCGTGAAGCACTAAACCGGCAAAAATCTACCTCAAAGGGTGATCTGGCCGACGATAGCGCCGGCGATCAAGACTTAGACCAGGACGCTGATTGATCCTTTCATCAGCCAATGATAGACCCAGGCAATCGTCTGGTACTTCAGGCAAAGCCGACACGGAAATGCAAGTGAAACGGTCGCAATGGATTTGATCCGCTGCGGTTCCGATGAAAACACCGAAACGGACCAAATTTCAGGTCTTGGTTCGAAACGAGATATTTGGAGGTCGCCCGAGAATGGCTCAGGCAGGCATCAGCGCCAACAGACTGGAACTCTTGCAAATCGCGGATGCGGTTGCGCGTGAAAAAGCGATTGACCGCATG
>JAJRRE010000034.1 GCA_024279745.1 Alphaproteobacteria bacterium | reverse complement strand
GTGGTCATGGACGAATAATAAAACCGCAAGGCCGTGGTGTCATATTCATAGCCTGCCGACATGCCGAGCGAATAGGCTTCTTCATCAAAGGCTATCGAATGTTCCTCGCCGTCGGCAAAGCGGTGAATGACAACGCGCGGCAGGGAGTTCTCGCGCTCCAGCCGGGCATAGTGATCTTTGAAAACGGCAAAGTCTATCAGCAGGCGGCCGGGTTGATGGGGCAGAATTTCGTGCCAGTTTTCCTGTGTCGGGTCATTGACCCCGGCGCGGCAGATGCGAAAGTCCTCGGCGCCTCCTGAGTTGGTAAGAATGAGGAAGTCGTCGCCGTGATGTTCCAGTGAATATTCATGTCCCGGCTGGCGCTGTGCGATCAAGCGGGCAGGCGCGGCAGGGTCGGCGGCGCTGATGACCTGCAATTCAGACGTTTGGTGGTCGGCGGCAGTAATGATGATAAAGGCGCCGCTTTGCGTTTCGCCAACGGAGACATAAAAGCCGGTGTCTTTTTCTTCATAGACCAGGACGTCGTCGTCGGCAGACGTTCCGATCTCATGACGATAAACGTTTAATGGCCGATGGTTGTCATCCAGTTTGACATAGAAAAATGTCGACGAGTCAGCTGCCCAAACCGAGCCGCCGCTGGTGTCGGCAATGACATCAGGAAGATCTTCGCCGCTTATAATATCCTTGAGGCGAATGGTGCTGCGCCCGGAGCCGCTTTCGTCAACTGCGTAGGCTAATAGTTTATGGTTTGGGCTATGGGAGGCGCCGCGCAGGGCCCAATAGGTTTTATCTTTGGCCTCGACATTGCCGTCGATCATGACGGTCTCGCTACCGTTTTTGCCGCTTTCGCCAATTCCGTTTTCATCGCGGGACCTGCGACAGATCAGCGGATACTGGCCGCCGGTGACATAGCTTGAATAATATGAAAACGGTCCATCGGGCGCGGGCACGGACGAATCATCTTCTTTAATGCGCCCCTTCAGCTCCTCAAACAGGTTGGCTTGCAAGTGTTCGGTGTCGGCCATGATTGCCTTGCTATAGGCGTTTTCGGCTTCCAGATGCGCGCGAATGTCGGCGCTCAGGATCTCGGGCTCGCGCATGACTTGCTGCCAATTCGCGTCGCGCAGCCAGGCGTAATCATCGTTAAGCTCAACGCCGTGTTGGATCGATTTGACGGGCTGTTTTCTAGCGGTGGGCGGCGTGGCGGTATTGGCTGTGGAGGTTTGGTTCGTTTTGCTCATAAGAGGCCTGCAAAGTTAAGGGAAGGTTCTGGCACGATGACAGCGCGCGCGGCGTTAAGTGTTGGCGGCGAAGGGCACCGGGAGGTCGGAAACGCAACCGCGTTGAAGGTTGATGTCGGTGCTGACAGGTCAGGCCTTGGCGTCGAATTTCAGCGCAACGCCGTTGATACAATAGCGCAGTCCTGTCGGCTCTGGTCCATCGGCAAAGACGTGGCCAAGATGCGCGTCGCAGGCGGCGCAGCGAACCTCAGTCCGTTTGCGAAATAACGAATTATCTGAATGTTCGCTAATGGCCGCCCCGCTGACGGGTTCAAAATAACTTGGCCAGCCAGTGCCGGAATCAAATTTGGCGTCGCCCTTGAACAGCGCTGCATTACAGCAGACGCAAACATAATTTCCCTCACGCTTTTCATTGTTGAACGGCGAGGTGAAGGGGCGCTCGGTTGCGTGCTTGCGCGTAACATCAAACGCTTCTTGAGATAGTTGGTCGCGCCATTCGGCCTCGCTCTTGACGACTGAAAGTTCGGGCTTTGAGTTACTCGCCATGGCGGGGCTCCTGGGCTGATTAAAGGCGGCGTTGAAGTTCTGATAAACTGCATCTGCCGGTCATGTAAACGTTCTTGCACTCAACATGCCGCGCTTGCAGATCGTGCCGCAAAAAAAAGGCGCGGCAGCGTGGATCGTTCACACAAAAGACCCCAGGTTATATCTGGAACGCATGTTTCACGGACGCCAAGTGATATCATAGAAGCCAGTGGACATCATAGAGGTCAAGGACCAATATTTTGAGCAAAATGTCGTTATCGCGAAGACCGCCCTCAAATATTGCGGTTCAATCGTGCCATTTGGTGGTGAATAATTTCACTTCGCACCGATAAGCGTGCGCCAGATTGTTATGGCGGGTTAAATCATAACTCCAGTGACTGCATAGACCTCGCTGACGTTCGGCGCGCAAAGCGCGGGCCAGCTTGCGGATTAAAGTTCCATGATCATCCCGCGTCCTGATGGCCAACTCAAATGGCCACAGAGGCAACAGGCCGGGCAGGACGGCGCGCCGCTCATACTCTACGGCACAGCGGCGCGGCGCCGGACTGTCTGAAGGTATTGGCTTGTGTTTCAAAGTGGGACTAGACCGGGACAAGTATTGTACTTGTCTGGAATTTGCCGGCTGGTTTGGTTTGGCGGTCTTTGCGCTGCTGTCAATCATTTTTTTTCAGGTCCATTCATTCAATAAAGCTGATGGAACATTGATTGCGCTGTGGGCAGAGTGAATAAATAAATTTTCACGTTATGGTCAGTTAATAGAATAGTATTCCAAATAATTCAGTCGGTTAATTAACAATAAGTTATCATCGAGGACTTTCTTAGGGGTATAGTGGTGGGCAGAAAATAAAATCGTTCCTATATTAAATGTTATGCCTGCCTGCTTAAATATTAATTTGCCATATCAACCTAAGGGAAAAATATACAAGAATGGTAGGTAAACTAGGATGTTTAGAATTAGTCGAAGAGCTTGAACAAGGACATTGTATAAAGATCGACAGTTTAACCTGTATCGCATTGCGCCATTTTATCGAGCATATGGTGGCCAATGTGTTTGACGTTACCGCAAATGAGCTGCACGCGGGGTCC
>JAJRRE010000455.1 GCA_024279745.1 Alphaproteobacteria bacterium | reverse complement strand
GTTATTCTGGAGAAGATGGAATTCCCCGCGCCGGTGATCGAGGTTGCGATTGAGCCAAAGACGAAAGCCGACCAGGAAAAAATGGGTCTGGCACTGGCTAAATTGGCAGTTGAGGATCCTTCGTTCTATGTTGGGACTGACCAAGAATCTGGTCAAACCATCATGAAGGGTATGGGCGAGCTGCATTTGGACATCAAAGTCGATATCTTGCACAAAACCTTCGGTGTCGAATGTACCGTTGGAGCGCCGCAAGTGGCCTACCGCGAAACGGTATCGCGGGTGGCGAATATTGACTACACCCATAAGAAGCAAACCGGTGGTACTGGACAATTTGCCCGTGTTAAGCTCACGATTGAGCCTAATGAAAAAGGTTTGGGTAATGAGTTTGAAAGCACCATTGTTGGCGGCTCGGTGCCCAAGGAATATATTCCTGGCGTGCAAAAGGGCGTGAAAAGTGTTTGGGATGCGGGCTTCTTGATCGGGTTCCCGATTGTCGATTGTAAAGTCACATTGACAGACGGCGCCTTCCACGAAGTGGACAGCTCCGTGGTGGCCTTTGAGATCTCGGCGCGTGCAGGCATGAAGGAAGGCATTCAAAAGGCTGGACCAAAGCTGCTTGAGCCGGTAATGGATGTCGAAGTGGTTACACCGGAGGACTTCGTCGGTGGTATTATTGGCGATCTGAACTCCCGCCGCGGGCAGATCCGCAGCCAGGACAAACGCGGCAATGCAGCGGTGATTAAAGCCACTGTTCCGCTGGCAAATATGTTCGGCTATGTAAATCAGCTGCGCTCCATGAGCCAGGGCCGTGCATCATATTCGATGTCATTTGCGCATTACGATGAAGTTCCGCGCAATGTGGCCGATGAAGTGAAAGCGAAATATACCTGAGCAGCTTGAAACAGATTTGTGACAGTATTTGACGAATGATTCAGGGGCTTGCCCCGGTACATTGACGATAGAAGAGTGAGAGGAGCCAGGACTATGGCCAAGAAAAAATTTGAACGTAACAAGCCCCATTGCAACATCGGCACGATTGGCCATGTTGACCATGGCAAGACGTCATTGACGGCGGCTATTACGAAGGTTCTGGCGGAGCAGGGCGGCGCTGAAGCCGTTGCTTTTGAGAACATCGACAAGGCCCCTGAGGAGCGCGCCCGCGGTATTACCATTTCAACGGCCCACGTTGAGTATGAAACCGAAGCGCGCCATTATGCTCACGTCGATTGCCCAGGCCATGCCGACTATGTGAAAAACATGATCACTGGCGCTGCCCAGATGGATGGCGCGATCCTGGTTGTGTCCGCTAATGACGGGCCAATGCCGCAGACCCGCGAGCATATTCTGCTTGCCCGCCAAGTTGGTGTGCCGGCGCTTGTTGTGTTCATGAATAAGGTCGATCTGGTTGATGATCCAGAATTGATCGAGCTGGTTGAGATGGAAATCCGCGAGCTACTTTCAAACTATGAATTCCCTGGCGATGATATTCCCATCACGCAAGGCTCCGCGTTGGCAGCCCTTGAAGATCGCGACGAGAACATCGGCAAGGAAGCTATTCATGCATTGATGAAAACCGTTGACGAATATATCCCGCAGCCAGAACGTCCAAAAGATCAGCCATTCTTGATGCCGATCGAAGACGTGTTCTCGATTTCCGGTCGCGGTACGGTTGTCACGGGGCGTATTGAACGCGGCATTGTCAATGTTGGTGAAGAAGTTGAGATTGTCGGCATTAAAGACACCACCAAGACCACGGTGACCGGCGTTGAAATGTTCCGCAAGCTTCTCGATAGTGGCGAAGCGGGCGACAATGTCGGCTGTTTGCTACGTGGTATTGACCGCGAGAGTGTTGAGCGTGGCCAGGTTTTGGTTAAACCCGGTTCTGTGAAACCGCATAAAAAGTTCAAGGCAGAAGCTTACATCCTGACCAAGGATGAGGGCGGACGTCATACACCGTTCTTCGCCAATTACCGTCCGCAGTTCTATTTCCGCACGACGGACGTGACCGGTGTTGTGACATTGCCGGAAGGCACCGAAATGGTGATGCCTGGTGATAATATTTCCTTTGAGGTCGAGCTGATCACGCCGATCGCGATGGAAGAGAAACTGCGCTTTGCGATCCGCGAAGGTGGCCGAACCGTCGGCGCCGGTGTGGTAGCTGGCATCATAGAGTAGCTGGTTCGATAAAAACGCCTCTTTGGCATCACGTTCAAAGAGGCGTTTTATCGATTTTGGGGTAGGTCCAAGACAATGACTGCACAGAATATACGCATCCGATTAAAAGCCTTCGATCATCGCATCCTTGATGCATCGACACTTGAAATCGTTAACACGGCGAAACGTACAGGCGCCGATGTGCGCGGGCCCATTCCGCTGCCAACGCGGATTGAGAAATTCACTGTTAACCGTGGACCCCATGTCGATAAGAAAAGCCGCGAGCAGTTCGAGATGCGCACCCACAAGCGTCTTCTCGATATTGTCGATCCAACACCGCAGACCGTGGACGCGCTGATGAAGCTCGACCTGGCGGCAGGTGTTGACGTCGAAATCAAGCTCTAATGTTTTAAATGGGTCCTCTGGTGGCGTTCGGTTTTTTATTGTGAACCTGGCCAAGACCCAATGGAAGGAAGGAATGCTGCCAATGCGTTCCGGAGTAATTGCACAAAAGCTGGGAATGTCCCGCATCTTCACCGATGCGGGCGAGCATATCCCGGTGACCGTTCTCAAGATGGAGAAGCTTCAGGTTCTGGCGCATCTCACTGACGAGAAAAACGGCTATACCGCTTTGAAGCTGGGCGTGGGAACACGCAAGGTGAAACATCTCACCAAAGCTGATCGCGGCAATTTTGCTGTGGCTAATGTCGAGCCCAAACGCAAGCTGGCTGAGTTTCGTGTATCGCCTGAAAATCTCATTGAGGTTGGCGCGGAAATTACAGCAGATCATTTTGTCGAAGGGCAATTTGTCGACGTCATCGGGACAAGCCAAGGTAAGGGCTTTCAAGGCGCGATGAAGCGCTGGAACTTTGGCGGACTGCGCGCCTCGCATGGTGTGTCGATTTCTCATCGCTCGCACGGCTCGACCGGTAACTCTCAAGATCCGGGCAGGGTGTTCAAGGGTAAGAAGATGGCTGGTCACATGGGTGCGACCCGGATCACCACGCTTAATCTTGAAGTGGTGCGCACGGATGTGGAGCGCGGTCTGGTAATGATTAAAGGCGCGGTCCCAGGCTCCAAAGGCGGCTGGGTTTATATCTCGGACGCAGTGAAAAAGCCTCGGCATAAAGATGCGCCGATCCCAGGTGCATTCATCCCGGCTACGGGCAGTGCCAATGCAGCAGCAGGCGCCAAGTCGGCTGACACGAAGAAGGAACAGGCGTGATGCAGGCAGACGTCACCACATTAGATGCCGGCAAGGCAGGCTCGGTAGAGCTGAAGGACGATATCTTCGGTTTAGAGCCGCGTGTCGATCTTCTGCACCGCATGGTGCGCTATCAGCTGTTGAAGCGCATGGCCGGCACCCATCATACTAAAGACCGCTCGGAAATTATTACGACCGGTAAGAAGTTGGGCAATCAAAAGGGTTCTGGCGGCGCGCGTCATTCCGACAAAGGCGCACCTCAGTTCCGCGGCGGCGGTAAGGCTCATGGGCCCAAACCGCGTAGCCACGCTATTGGGATGCCGAAGAAAGTGCGCAAGCTGGCGTTGCGCCATGCGTTGTCAGCCAAGGCCAAGGCCGGCGAAATTGTTGTGCTGGACAAGGCGGAAATCAAGGACGGCAAGACCAAGGCGTTGATAGCGTCCTTTGCCAAGCTATCTCTCGACAGCGCATTAATCATCGACGGCGCGCAGATTGATCAGGCGTTTTCTCTGGCGGCGCGCAATATTCCCCATATTGATATTCTGCCGGTGCAGGGGATCAATGTTTATGACATTCTGCGCTGCAAGAAATTGGTTTTGACCAAAGCGGCGCTGGAAGCTCTGGAGGCGCGGTTCGCATGAAATTAGATGCATATGATGTAATCCTGGCGCCGGTCATCACGGAAAAAGCAACTCTTGCCTCTGAAGCTAATCAAATTGTTTTTGATGTCGCGCGAAACGCAACAAAAATCGACATAAAGCAGGCCGTCGAAAAGCTGTTTAATGTCAAAGTCAAGGCTGTGAACACGTTGGTGCGTAAAGGCAAGCGCAAGGTATTCAAGGGCGTTCGCGGTCAGCAAAAAACGGTTAAAAAAGCATTTGTTACGTTGGAAGAAGGTCATTCCATCGACGTAACGACAGGCCTTTAAGGTCAAGCGGACCTTAAGGTCTACGTAGGAAAGAAACGGGACAATGGCACTTAAAACATTCCGCCCCACATCACCAGGTATGCGCCAGTTGGTCATCGTCGACCGCTCGCATCTTTGGAAAGGTAAGCCGCTCAAATCCTTGACTGAGGGTAAGAGCAAAACCGGTGGGCGCAACAATGCAGGACGCATCACCACGCGCCATATTGGCGGCGGGCATAAGCAGTCCTATCGGCGCATTGATTTTCGGCGGCGCAAGCATGATATTGAAGCAACAGTTGAGCGGCTGGAATATGATCCCAATCGCACGGCCTTCATCGCGCTGCTTAATTATAAAGACGGCGAGAAGACTTATATCCTGGCGCCGCAGCGCTTGAATGTGGGCGATAAGGTGATTGCCGGTGAAAGCGTTGACGTGAAGCCGGGCAACGCCATGCCGCTGCGCTCAATGCCGATCGGCACCATCGTTCATAATGTTGAAATGAAACCGGGCAAGGGCGGCCAGATCGCGCGCTCAGCCGGGACTTATGTTCAGCTGGTTGGCCGTGATAGTGGCTGGGCGATCTTAAAGCTGAACTCCGGCGAAACGCGCAAAGTTCATGCTGATTGTATGGCCTCGGTTGGTGCGGTATCCAATTCCGATCATTCCAATACAGTGGTTGGCAAGGCGGGCCGCAATCGTTGGCGCGGCAAACGGCCGACTGTGCGCTCGGTCGCAATGAACCCGGTCGATCACCCCAATGGTGGCCGGACCTGCGGCGGTAAGCACTGGGCAACACCCTGGGGCAAACCAACCAAGGGCGCCAAGACCCGCAAGAATAAATCAACGGGCAAGTTTATTGTTCGTAAACGTCAGAAGAAGAAGTAATCCTTTGATTGCTTACCGAGGGAGTTAAGCCAGATGGCACGCTCAGTTAAAAAAGGCCCATTCGTTGACGGCTATCTGCTCAAAAAAGCGGACAAGTCACGCGAATCAGGACGCAATGAAGTCATTAAGATCTGGAGCCGCCGCTCTACGATCCTGCCGCAATTCGTCGGCCTGACATTCGGCGTTTATAATGGGCGCAAGCATATTCCGGTTAATGTTTCTGAAGACATGATCGGGCATAAGTTTGGCGAGTTTTCACCGACGCGCACCTATCACGGGCACGGCGCTGACAAGAAGGCGAAACGCTAATGGGTAAGTCTGCTAAACCACGCCGGCTGGCCGATAATCAGGCGCAGGCTGTATTGCGCAATCTGCGTGTCAGTCCGCAAAAGCTCAACTTGCTTGCGCAGATGATTCGCGGCAAGAAGATCACTCAGGCGTTGTCCGATCTGACCTTTTCGCGCAAACGCATTGCCGAGGATGTTCGCAAGCTGGTTATGTCCGCGGTCGCCAATGCGGAAAACAATCATAATCTGGACGTCAATGACCTGGTGATTTCAGAAGCGTTTGTCGGCAAGAACTTGGTTATGAAACGCTATCGTCCGCGCGCTCGCGGCCGCATGAACCAGATCTTGAAACCATTTTCAATGATGACGGTGATTGTTCAAGAAGTTGAAGAGCAGGCCGAAACAAAAGCTAAAGGCAAATCCGCCGGCAAGGGAGCCAAGTAATGGGTCAAAAGATTAATCCGATCAGCTTGCGCCTCGGAATTAACCGCACCTGGGATAGCCGCTGGTTTGCTGATGGCGCGCTGTACGGCGAATTGCTGCATGAAGATATGCGCATTCGCAAACACATCCTAAAGTCGCGCCGTCAGGCCGGCATCTCGAAGGTTGCGATTGAGCGTCCGCATAAAAAATGCCGCGTGACTGTTATGACAGCGCGCCCTGGCGTATTGATCGGCAAAAAGGGCGCCGACATTGAAAAACTGCGCGGGCAACTTTCCCGTCTGACCGACAGCGAAGTGCATCTCAACATCGTTGAAGTGCGCAAGCCGGAAGTTGATGCAACTTTGGTGGCCGACAATATCGCGCAGCAGCTGGAACGCCGTGTGGCCTTCCGCCGGGCGATGAAACGCTCGGTGCAGTCGGCGCAGCGTCTGGGTGCTTTGGGAATTCGGATTAACTCGGCCGGACGTTTGGGCGGCGCTGAAATTGCCCGTACCGAATGGTACCGCGAAGGCCGGGTGCCGCTGCATACCTTGCGCGCCGATATAGACTTTGGTCAGGCTGAAGCAAAAACCGCTTACGGCATTATCGGCATCAAGGTTTGGATCTTTAAAGGCGAAATCATGGAGCACGACCCCATGGCGTCTGAAAAGCGCGCGATTGCAGCCCAGGAAGGCGGCGGCGGCGGACGCCAACGACGCGATAATGATCGGCGCCGGTAAAGAGCGCCATGCGGCGGTGGTGTAGGGCTTTTGAATACTTTGGATACAGGCC
>JAJRRE010000033.1 GCA_024279745.1 Alphaproteobacteria bacterium | reverse complement strand
GGTCAATAATCTGGAGGCCAAAAAGGCCGAGCTGGTGGTCAAGGCACTGTCGATAAAAATGAACAAGATTTCCGGCAGTCGTGGAATTTCCCGTCATCTTCGCAACACCCGGCGCGCTCTGCGTAAGCGCACGCCCGATAAACCAAAAGCCCTGAAAGCGCTGGCGTCGGCAATTGCGTCTTTTGAAAAAGAAATGACATGGCGGCGCCGTGCGCAAAGCGAATTGCTACCGGGGCTGATGCGCTATGAAGAAGCCATTCGCGATACGATTGGCCTCAGGTTGCAGCCCCGTTTGAGCCGCGAGCGCGCGTTAAAAATCGCCGCATGCAGATCCTACCATCGTGATATGACGTTGCGGTTCTAATCCGACAAATTCCTGGCGAAATAATCTAAAATAACGCTCGATCAGCTTCTGGTCGGGCGTTATTTTGTTGGTAAACGGTCCGTCTGCGGCAATAAGCTGCATTTTTAGATAGAATATGTTGCGTTAGGTTGCCGCTAATTAGAGATACAGTTTTTCGAATTTGGAGCATAATTCTTGCGTGAAAACGCAAGGTCCATGAACTTGATCATAGGTAATTCGTGAAGGTGTATTGCTGTATAGTATAAATTGAATCGAATTGCTGTGTGCACCTGCGTTGGCAATGTGTTGGGTTTACTGTGAAAACTCCAGTTTTCTTCGCTTCAGTTCAGGTTTTTGTCGTTTGGTCTTGTTTTCGAGTTTCTTCCGTCTATGCGTTCGCAGATACATCCATCACTACACTCAATTCAGAATATTGCCGATCGCAAAGGGGCTGTGAATGCTACCGTCTATAGAGCTTGAGCTAGCACGTTTTCAATCCGGTTCAGATTTTGTGGCGGCTAAGAATGAGCTGGATCGTCATCGCGAGAAAATACCTGACTGGACAAAATTCCTGATTATCGACGATAGTAATTCCGACGCGGCGGTCCTGCGCGGTGTGCTGCATAGCTGGCTTGGTTATGACATTGATGTGCAACTCGTTTCGTCGATGGGGCGCGCAATGGACCATCTCAAGGAAGGTTTGCCGAATGTTATCTTTCTTGATCATATATTGCCGCCGTTGAATGACGCTGCCAAAGTTTTCCCGTTTTTGCGTGAGGTCGGCTATCAAGGGCCCATCGTGGTGGTTAGCGGGATGGTATCGCAATCAAAGCGGCGGACGCTGGTGCAGGCCGGTGCGTTTGATGTTTTGCATAAAGACGATATGAACTCGATGAGTGTCGGAGAAATCCTGCTGCGAATTGCCGGCCTTGATATCGACCTTTGAAGCTGCGGCCACGATCTTCACCTTTAATCTCGGCTCTTGAAAACGATCAGGGTACCCCGTCGCTGTGAAGCGGCAATGTTTCCTGTCGCTGTGAAGCGATATGTTTCTTGTCGCTCCTCTCGATAGCGACTGGTCCTATCGCTACCGTCGCGTCCGTCCAACATATATCAGCCAGTTTCTGCTCTGTTGCCAGTTCGTGAGGCGGGGGCGGGTCTGGTTTTTCATGATCAGATACTGGTTTTAGATCGGCGAACTTGCGCCTTTCTGGACGTACCCCCGAAAAAGCGATGAGTTTTTGTTAGGTTTTAACCTGAAGAAGACTTTATCATGGGTAAGTCAAGCGCAGTGTGGGGTTGAGCTGTCCTGTCCTGCACTACAGCCATCGGATCGCAAGGCAATTTCGAGGCAAATACCGAAAACTGAGTCGAAAAAAAATAGGAGTCGCGCGGGTATGTTCAACGGCCAAATGAATTTCGGTCTGGGCGAGGATATTGATGCCTTGCGTGATCTGGTGCAGCGCTGGGCGCAGGACAAACTGGCACCGCGCGCGGCGCAAATCGACGCCAGCAATGAATTTGCGATTGATCTTTGGCCGCAGCTGGGCGCGCTCGGCCTGCATGGCATAACCGCCGATCCAGAAGTTGGTGGTAGCGGTCTGGGCTATCTGGCTCATGTCATTGTGATGGAAGAAATCAGCCGCGCATCTGCATCAATCGGATTGAGTTACGGCGCCCATTCTAATTTATGTATCAATCAGATCGTGCGCAACGGCAGCGATGAGCAGAAGGCGAGATATCTGCCTAAATTATGCTCCGGCGAGCATATTGGCTCCCTTGCGATGTCTGAGCCGGGCGCCGGGTCTGACGTTGTTTCGATGCAATTGCGCGCCGACAAGCGCAATGACCGGTTTGTTCTCAACGGTAATAAAATGTGGATCACCAATGGCCCCGACGCCAGCACGCTGATTGTTTATGCCAAGACCGACATGGATGCCGGATCGCGCGGCATAACGGCCTTTTTGGTTGAACGCGACATGAAAGGTTTTTCCACGGCGCAGAAGCTGGACAAACTTGGAATGCGCGGCTCGAACACCTGCGAGCTGGTGTTTGAAGATTGCGAAGTGCCCTATGAAAATATTCTGGGGGAAGAGGGCGGCGGCGTCCGCGTATTGATGTCGGGCTTGGATTATGAGCGCGTAGTATTGTCGGGCGGCCCGCTTGGCATCATGGCCGCCTGCATGGATGTGGTTATTCCTTATATTCATGAGCGCAAACAATTTGGCCGCGCCATTGGCGAGTTTCAACTCATGCAGGGCAAGATCGCCGATATGTATGCCGGGCTTAATGCGTGCCGGGCTTATGTTTACGCGGTGGCGGCGGCCTGCGATCGCGGCGAGACCACACGCAAGGATTCCGCCGGCTGTATTTTATACTCGGCTGAGAAGGCGACATGGTGCGCGCTGGAAGCCATTCAGGCGCTCGGCGGCAATGGCTACATCAATGACTATCCGACAGGCCGTTTGTTGCGCGATGCCAAGCTGTATGAAATTGGCGCCGGGACATCTGAAATCAGGCGCATATTAATCGGCCGCGAACTGTTTAAGGAAAGCGCATGACAGGGCGCGTTTTAACCTCATCTATTTCCCCACGCAGCCCTGACTTCAAGGCCAATAAACGCGCAATGGCCACAGCGCTGGATGAGGTCGCGCAGGCGGCGCGAAACGCTATGGCCGGCGGCAGTGAAGCCTCAAAGGAGCGCCACGAAGCACGCGGAAAACTGCTTCCGCGCGCGCGCATTGGCAAGCTGCTCGATCCCGGCGCGCCGTTCCTTGAGGTTGGGCTATTCGCCGCGCATGATCTTTACGGCGGCGCCTCACCTTCAGCGGGGATCATTACCGGGGTCGGGCGCATCGAAGGGCGGACCTGCATGGTGGTGTGCAATGACGCCACGGTAAAGGGCGGCACCTATTATCCGCTGTCCGTCAAGAAGCATTTGCGCGCGCAGGAGATCGCCGCGCAGAACCATTTGCCTTGCGTCTATCTGGTGGATTCTGGCGGCGCCAATCTGCCTAATCAGGACGAGGTCTTCCCCGACCGGGACCATTTTGGCCGCATCTTTTTTAATCAGGCAAATATGTCGGCCAATGGCATCGCGCAAATCGGCGTGGTCATGGGCTCGTGCACGGCTGGCGGCGCCTATGTTCCGGCCATGTCCGACGAAACCATTATCGTCAACGAACAGGGTACTATTTTTCTGGCCGGGCCTCCTCTGGTGAAAGCCGCGACGGGAGAACAGGTCAGTGCGGAGGCTCTGGGCGGCGGCGATGTGCACACAAGATTATCGGGTGTGGCCGATCATTTGGCGCGCGATGATACTCACGCATTGGCGTTGGCGCGCCGGGCCATTGCTAATCTGAACGCGGCGGCGATCGGTCAAGCGGGTATAGAGCTGCAAGCGCCTGAGGCGCCGCTTTATGATCCAGAAGAAATTGCCGGGATTATACCAGTCGATCTAAGTACGCCCTTTGATGTGCGCGAGGTTTTGGCGCGCATTGTCGACGGCTCGCGGTTCGATGAGTTCAAGGCGCGCTACGGCCCAACGCTGGTTTGCGGCTTCGCCCGTATTCACGGAATGCCCGTTGGCATTATCGCCAATAACGGCATCCTGTTTTCGCAAAGCGCGCTGAAGGGTACGCATTTCGTTGAGCTGTGCTGCCGGCGCAAAATCCCGCTGGTGTTCTTGCAAAATATCACCGGCTTCATGGTTGGCGAGAAGTATGAGGTCGGCGGCATTGCCAAGGACGGCGCCAAGCTGGTGATGGCCGTTGCCAATGCGCAGGTGCCGAAGATTACCATGATCATTGGTGGCAGCTTCGGCGCGGGAAATTACGGCATGTGCGGGCGCGCTTATGATCCACGATTTTTGTGGACCTGGCCCAACAGCCGTATTTCAGTGATGGGCGGGGCGCAGGCGGCCGGTGTTATGGCAACACTGAAGGGCGAGGCCATGGCGCGCCGTGGCAAGGCGTGGAACGCCGACGATGAAGCTCAGTTCAAGCAGCCCATTATCGATCAGTTTGAGCGCCAGGGCCATCCGCTTTATGCCTCAGCACGGCTATGGGACGACGGTATTATAGACCCGGCAAAAACCCGCGATGTGTTGGGGTTGTCGCTTGGCGCCGCACTCAATGCGGCCATTGCCGACACAACTTTCGGTGTGTTTCGAATGTAGGCTCCGGTGTAGCAATTACCCTGGGGCGGGCGGATCAGCGGCGGCGTGCAGTCCTGCTGCAATAGCGGTTGCGGTGCTATGGTAACCACAACAAGAAAGCGTTGAAGGCGATGTTTAACTCAATTCTGATCGCAAATCGCGGCGAGATCGCCGTTCGGATTATGCGCACGGCGCGGCGGCTGGGCGTGCGCTGCGTCGCGGTTTATTCCGATGTTGATGCGGGCGCGTTGCATGTTACTTGTGCTGATGAAGCCTACCGCATCGGCGGTGCCAGCGCATCGGACAGTTATTTGCGCTCCGACAAAATCATCAAGGCGGCAAAACTGGCGGGCGTAGAAGCCATCCATCCCGGCTATGGTTTCTTGTCGGAGAACGCCGATTTTGTAGAAGCCTGCGTTAAGGCGGGGTTGACATTCATTGGCCCGCCCGCCGCCGCCATGCGCGCCATGGGGCTGAAAGACGCCGCCAAAACCTTGATGGCGCAGGCTGGTGTGCCGGTGGTGCCGGGCTATCACGGGGGGGAGCAGGGCGACGAGTTCCTGGCCGCTCAAGCTAAGGAAATTGGTTTTCCGGTTTTGATCAAGGCGCGCGCGGGCGGCGGCGGCAAAGGAATGCGGCTCGTGCATGAAGCCGGTGAGTTTCTGGCCGCGTTACAATCAGCGCGCCGCGAAGCCGCCGCAAGTTTTGGCGATGACCATGTCCTGATCGAGAATTATGTCGGCACGCCGCGCCATATCGAGGTGCAGATCTTTGGCGACACGCTCGGCAACATCGTACATTTGTTTGAGCGCGACTGTTCCTTGCAGCGCCGCCATCAAAAAGTCATTGAAGAAGCGCCGGCGCCGGGGATGAGCGCCGAGGTTCGCGAAGTCATTTGCAATGCTGCCGTGCAAGCTGCGCGCGCTGTTGGCTATGTTGGCGCCGGAACCGTGGAGTTCATTGCCAATGGGGCAGGCGACGGTGATGGCAATCTGCAACCCGACGGCTTCTGGTTCATGGAAATGAATACACGTTTGCAGGTCGAGCATCCCGTTACCGAAGCGATAACCGGCCAGGATCTGGTGGAGTGGCAATTGCGCGTGGCCAGCGGCGAGCCGTTACCGCTAACCCAGGATCAGTTGCGCATCAAAGGTCATGCGTTTGAAGCGCGGCTTTATGCGGAAGATGCCAGCAAAGATTTCATGCCGGCAATTGGCCGTCTCGAACATTTACATCTGCCATATAATTTGGCGCGCATTGATGCCGGTGTGCGTCAGGGCGATGAGATTACGCCTCATTATGATCCGATGATTGCCAAGCTGATTACCCATGGGGGAAGCCGCGAAATTGCGCTGAACAAAATGTCAAACGCTCTTGAGCATACGGTTGCGGTCGGCTGTGTCACCAATGCGAGCTTTCTTTTGGCCTTAACGCGCCATGAGGACTTTGTTCGCGGCGACGTCGATACCGGCTTGATCGAGCGCAACTATGAAAGCCTGACTGAGGCGGCGGCACCCGGCGACGAGACCATCGCCATTGCAGCTTTGGCGGCGCTGGACCTGTTGGGCCGGGTTGCACAAACGCAAATTGCGGACGGGGCAGCAGCGCAGGCGCGGGAGGGCGGTGATCCCTGGCAGGATTTGCTTGGGTGGGCGCAGTGGCAAGCCGAGCCCGCGCGCACGGCGCTACTTTGGCAAGGCGCAGAACTTGCCGTCGCCGTCAGTATATTACCAGGCCAGAAATTTGACGTCGCCACGCCGGAGGGCACAATTGTGGTATCGTGTCTGAAAGCCGATCATGCACGTCGCTCTTACCGGCTAGACTTGGGAGGTAGGATTGTGTCGGTACTTGTGGCGGCAGCGCACAGTGCGATAACTGTCGTTCTTGATGGCGCGGTCCATGTTTTTCATCACACCGATCCGCTGAACGAGACAGGCGAAAGCAATAGCGGCGACGGGCGCATCACAGCGCCGCTGCCCGGGCTGGTTAAGCGATTGTTTGTTGAGCGCGGCGAAACGGTAAAAATCGGCGCGGCACTGGTCGTGATTGAGGCCATGAAAATGGAGCATACGCTGCGTGCGCCATTGGACGGCGACATTGTGGAGCTTGATATTGCAGAAGGCGATCAGGTTGCAGACGGCGCATTGCTGATGGTGCTTGCAGCCCATGAGGCGCGAGCATAACTGTACAAGTGAGTTTGACCAAATGAGTGATCAGGAAAATCTGGCAGACCGGGATAACCAAATCCAGATTGTCGAAGTGGGTCCGCGCGATGGTCTGCAAAATGAACCGCGACAGATCGCAACCGCCGATAAAGTCAAGCTTGTCGATATGCTGTCGGATTGCGGTTTCACGCGCATTGAAGTAACCAGCTTTGTCTCCCCGCGCTGGGTGCCGCAAATGGCCGATGGGGCACAAGTGCTGGCGCAGATCGCGCGCAAACCCGGCGTGATCTATACGGCGCTGACGCCCAATCTTATTGGTCTGCAGGGCGCGCAAGAGGCGGGTTTGCGCGAAGTGGCGATCTTTGGTGCCGCGTCGCAAACCTTCAGCCAGAAGAACATCAATTGTACGATTGAAGAAAGCCTGCAGCGGTTTGTGCCGTTGATCAAAACGGCGTTGGAGAAGGGCGTCGCCGTGCGCGCTTATATTTCCTGTGTTACCGATTGCCCTTATGAAGGCGCGGTTGATCCGCAAGCGGTGGCGCGGCTGGCCGAAAAACTCTTTGAGCTGGGCTGTTATCAGATCGTGATGGGCGAGACCATTGGCGCGGGCACGCCGGAAACGATTCTGGCAATGCTTGACGCGGTTAAACAGCATGTGCCCGTGCAGGCGCTGGCCGGACACTACCACGACACCAATGGCCGCGCGCTCGACAATATTGCCGCGTCTGTTGAGGCGGGACTGCGCTGTTTCGATGCGGCGGTGGGCGGGCTTGGCGGTTGTCCCTATGCGCCCGGTGCCAAGGGCAATGTGGCCAGTGAAGCGGTCGCCGCCTTCGCTCATCACCGCGGTTTTGATACGGGGCTTGATGAAACCAAATTAGCGGCGGCGGCACGATTTGCTAAATCTTTACGCGAGGAGACCCAGGCGTGACTCATGAAAAACACCCGGCTTATGGCGCCATTGAGGTGGCGATAACGGCGCGCGGCGCAGCAACCATAACTTTGGCGCGGGCAGGCAAACACAATGCGCTGAATGAGCAAATGATCGACGAGTTGCATCAGGCCGCAAAACAGCTTGGCGCCGATCCGGCCGTGCGCGTGGTAATCCTGGCGGCTCGCGGCAAAAGCTTTTGCGCAGGCGGCGATCTGGGCTGGATGCGCGCGCAGATGGACAAGGGCCGGGAGGAGCGCATTCGCCAAGCGAGCAAGCTGGCACAAATGTTAGAGGCGTTGGATGAAGTACCAAAGCCGCTAATTGGCCGGGTGCATGGCCCCGCATTGGGCGGCGGCGTTGGCTTGATGGCGGTTTGCGATTTTGTCGTGGCGGCCAACGAGGCGCATTTCGTTTTGTCGGAAACGCGGCTCGGGCTCATTCCGGCGACCATTGCGCCTTATGTGGTGCGCCGCATGGGCGAGGGCAATGCGCGCCAGGTGTTTATGAACTCACTGCGCTTTGATGTGCAGGCTGCCATGCGCTTTGGTCTGGTGTCGCAGATTGCTCGCGCGGATGAGCTGGATCAGGCGGTGATGGTGCAGGTCAATGCTTATCTGGATTGCGCACCCGGCGCCGTCACTGAGGCCAAAGCTTTATGCCGCCATGTTGCGCGCGCACCGGCAGCGGGACAACTGGAGGAAACGGTACAGCGGCTGGCTGATCGCTGGGAAAGCGATGAAGCGCAGGCGGGCGTAAACGCGTTTTTCGCCAGACAGAAGCCGCCCTGGATCATTGCCGCCGAGGACTAAACTTCCGCGCGCCAACTGTTGACCGTCAAACCGCGAAACAATTTGTTCTCGTCAGGATCATCTTGCGGTCAGGCGCGCCTTGCGGTCAGGCGCGCCTTGCGCTCGTCGCGCTTCAAGCGCGGCGCTGCACGATGATCTCGATCGGGGAAATTTTCCCTGCTTTAATATTTGCCAATGTGTTCTTGAATTTCTCACCGGCGCTGGCACCCAAAATCAGGTGAATGCCAAGAGGCGGCGGTGGACCTTTCGCCTGCGCCACTTCCGCCAGCCGTCTGTTGAAGAACTCAATGGCGGGCTTCGTCCGATCATCAACTTCCACGACGTCGAAACCAGCATCGTCTAAAAGATCGCGCATCTCATTGACGCTGGTTAAGTGACTGGTCGCCGCGCTTTGTGCCCAGGGGACCGGGAAGGTGATCGGCTCATTGGATACCCGCATCACATCATAGATACAAAATTTCGCACCCGGTTTCAGCACGCGGGAAATTTCGCTGTATAGCGCAGCGCGGTCCTCAATATTCATTGCAACATGAATGGTAACACCGGCATCGAAAGCCGCATCGTTAAACGGCATGTCGAGCGCGCTGGCGGTGAGAAACTCGATATTCTGATCCAGGTGGGCGCGCTGTGACAGGGCTTTGGCGGTCTCGATATAATCGCGTGTTAAATCTATCCCCGACAAACGGCATTTATGGGTGTGCGCAATGTAGCGCGCGGCGCCGCCGATCCCGCAGCCGACATCCAGAACATGGTGCTCCGGGCCAAGCGATAATTTATCCACCGCATGGATCGTGGCAGCACGCCCGCCAATGTGAAATTCATCCACCGGCGCCAGATCGTCAATGGTAACGTTATCGGGGTCGATATTGCTCGCTTCCAGTCCTGCCAGAATGCGGGTCAGCAAATCAGAATCTTGATAGTGCTGGGCAACGCTATTTTCAAGCGGTGAATGAGACTTGGGGGATTGGGACATAGGGGGCTCCTGGCGATGGTGCGAGGGGGGCAGTAAGGATGATAGACAAATGCACCGGCGGATAAGTGTAGCTGTTAGTCCAGTGCCGTCATCTCACAATTTGGTTAGGGCGGTCGTCCGCCTCGATCAGGCGCGCCCGCCTGGGCCATGTTACGATGCTTTCTCGCACCAGAATAGATACATGCCGTTGAACATTGAGGGGTGTGAGTTCTCCAGCTTCTCCCAATTTTCAAGGCGTCCAGGCGAGGGATCATGCGGGTAGTGGGATGAAAAATGCTCCATCATATGCGGCGACATAGTAAAGCCACGAAAGATCAGTCCCGATTGCTTTATGAAATCGGCGATCTGGCCGATGCTCATTTGCTGTTCGCTTTCATGCAGCAGAAGATCGCGAAACTCATTGAGTGAATAAAAATCGAGCGATGCCAGCAAAGAGGCGCTTGGATCGTCGTCGCCGCGCTGCATTAATTGGGCACGGTAGTCCCGCGCATCATCGTCACTGCAACCGGCGCTCGGCCAATTTTCCTGCGCACGCAGGGCCGTGATATTGGCGCGCGCAAGGGCGCTGTAAAGACCGATATACATCAAACCGCCGGGCTTCAGCAGATCAACTAATACTTGCCAGCCTTTGAACGGCTCAGCCATATGATGCAACACACCAACGGATTCAATTATATCAAATGTTTTGCCGATTGCTGCCGCGTCGAGAATGTCCGCCTGGGCAAATTCGATTGTATCCAGTTCGAATTGCGCCGCCATACGTTTGCCATAGGCCAGGCTGGCTTTCGACAAATCAATGGCCAATATTTTGGCGGCGTCGCCATAGCCGGAAGCGGCGCGAGCCGCCTGTTGTCCGGTTCCGCAGCCGGCGATCAAAACATCAAACGGAGCGTCCATAAAGACAAGTTTATCAGGCTCAATATAGCGGCCAAGGGCGGCGCGCAAACTCCCCGGTTTGGACGCTTGCAAGCTGGTCCAGCGCGGGTAAGGGCTGTGCTCATACTGGCCGGCGACCTTTTGCGAGATGTCGTCGGATATGGTGCCATAGTGTGGTAGCGTTGCGGCGATGCGGGTTTCTTCAGCGCGCCTGGTGGCTTGGCTACCAAGTAAAGCGGCAAGGGATTTCGGGCGGATTTTGGCAATTTCATTTGGCCCGGCGCCCGCCAGAACGGTGTGCGCCAAGGGCCGGTAAAGCAGCGTCAGGCATAAGTCGCACGCCGCAGCAACATTGCCGGTGAATAATGCGTCCTTGTCGATTGCAATCTTATTGATGGCGTCTTGTTCGCCCGGACTAACAGGCCAGACATGATCGTTAATTGTCAATTGTGCGATCAAAGCCAACAGGAGGGAAAACAGCGCCCGGTCTTCGGACAACCGTTGGCGCGAGCAGTGCACAACAATATAGCGGCGCAGCGCGCTCAATAAATTCTCCACATCCGGGTCGGTATTTTTGCCGCGGCGCAAGGCGTCCAGCAATAAGTCGTTGCTCAATCCCCTGGCTGTACGCTTGGCCGTTAAATCTTCGGCGGCCTGATCCGCATTGCCCTGACGGCACAGCGCCATCGCGTGGCTCAGATCCGGCGCGCTCATGGCATGGGCAATGGCCAGCGTGACCAGGGGTTGCCGGTCCAATGTTGTAAATCGCAGCGCGGCTTTCAGGCCGGCCGCATCAAGCGAGGCAGGATCGGCAATTTCATAGCGGGCAACCAAAGCCTGCAACGGGCGCGCCGCTGCAAATTCCATCGGCGCCATGGCCGCAGCCCGGCTCAGGGTGATCGCGGCGGTATCAATATCGCCCAGGGCCTGCTGCGCGATCCCCCAGTTCACCCAGATGCTCTGGTCCCGGCGGTTGGCTTTAGCGACCTTGCCAAGCAATTGTTCGGCCGTTGCATAATCCCCCATTTTTAATGCCGACAATCCGGTGGAGGCGTCGGCAAAGGAGGCTTTTGAGAGTTTCTTTTTCACTGGGAAAATTGGTCCATTGGCAGATTTGATTGTGTTGTGCGTGTGGGTGGACTGAGTAATGTCGCAATTGAGCAAGCGCGCGAGGCGATGTCCCTGCTTTTATAAGAGTGGTCATAGCGCGAGAGCGGGGGGCGTGACAACATTGCTGGCACCATGCCCGGCACTAAAATTAATGATTGAGCGCAAAGACGTTTTGATCAATAGATATCAGGCGCGATGTTTGGGATTTTGTCGCGCTGGTCAAGCGGGGCAGAGCTGATATGGACCCGGCCGCGGCGGAGGATGAAATGTTTCTAAGCGTGTTTGATATTTTCAAGATCGGCATTGGGCCGTCCAGTTCGCACACCATGGGGCCGATGAGTGCGGCAGCACTTTTTCTGGAAGCCCTGCGCGGCAGACATAGCCCGGTGCCAGGGTCTGGCGAGCCGGTGCGGCTGCGCTGTCATTTGCATGGCTCACTGGCCTGGACGGGCGAGGGACATGGCACGGACCGGGCAGTGATGCTGGGGCTGGCGGGATGCGAGCCGGCGACCATTGATCCCGATGAAGCCCTGGAGCTGGAACGGCACATTCGCAAGATCAAAAAAGTATCGCCGCCGGGATTGCCGGTTCTAGCGTTCGATCCCGATGACGATCTCATATTCGATTACGGGCCAGCGCTGCCCGGCCATGCCAATGGTTTGGTCCTGCAAGCCTTCGATGCGGCTGGTAATTTGCATATGCGCGAGACCTATTATTCAACCGGCGGCGGCTTTGTTGTCACCGAAGACGAATTGGACCGTTCCGATGCAGGAGCGGCGCGCGCGGGAGGAGCAAGCGAAGCCGGCGGATCGATCAGCGGCGCAGTGCCGTGCCCCTACCCGTTTTCAACAGCGGCGCAGATGCTGGAAATGGGTGCCAAAGCCGACCTATCATTTGCGCAAATGAAACGGTGCAATGAAATGGCGCAGCGCAGTGAAGGCGAGTTGAACGGTGGTCTCGACGGATTGTGGGGCGCCATGAACGGTTGCATTGAGCGCGGCATGAGCATTGACGGGGAACTTCCCGGTGGGCTCAAGGTCAAGCGCCGGGCCAAGGCTGTCTATGATAAATTGCAAAAAGAGCGCGGCCTGAATATTGCGCAGCCCCACGTTGTCAATGATTGGCTGTGCGTCTATGCCATGGCGGTCAATGAGGAAAACGCCGCTGGTGGCAAAGTCGTGACCGCACCGACCAATGGCGCTGCCGGGGTGATACCAGCGGTGCTGCGCTATTATCTCGATCATTGCCACAGCCCCAGCCAGGACGGCGTGCGCGATTTTCTGCTCACTGCCGCGGCCCTCGGCGGGATCATCAAACATAACGCCTCGATCTCCGGCGCTGAAGTGGGCTGCCAGGGGGAAGTGGGCTCGGCTTCGGCGATGGCGGCGGCGGGATTATGCGCGGTGCTCGGTGGGACCAATGCACAGATCGAGAACGCAGCAGAAATCGCGTTGGAACATCATCTGGGTATGACCTGCGACCCGGTGAAGGGGCTGGTGCAAGTGCCGTGCATTGAGCGCAACGGCTTTGGCGCCATCAAGGCGGTGGCGGCGGCATCCTTGGCCCTGCGCGGCGACGGCACTCATTTCATGCCGCTCGATAATTGCATTGAGGCTATGCGCCAGACCGGCGTTGAGATGAATAGCAAATATAAAGAAACAAGCCAGGGTGGCCTTGCGGTTAATTTGCCCGAATGCTGAGTTGGATAAACAGCAATGAATACACGATTACCACGCAATGACGAGCTACCGCAAAAGGCCCGCGCTGTCGTTATCGGCGGCGGCGTATCGGGATGCTCAATAGCCTATCATCTGGCCAAATTGGGCTGGCGCGACGTCATTCTTCTGGAACGCAAACAACTCACCTGCGGCACAACCTGGCACGCGGCCGGTTTGATCGGGCAATTGCGGCCCAGCAGAAATTTGACC
>JAJRRE010000454.1 GCA_024279745.1 Alphaproteobacteria bacterium | reverse complement strand
CCTGTACGCTTTGCGGTGATTGCTGTTCGGGTTGCAATGTCGGCGCGAAAAACACCACACAGATGACTTATCTGCCCGATGCCGTCAATCATGGGGCGCAAATATTTTGTGAGACGGTTGTCTCCCATGTGGAAAAAGATGGAGCGCGCTGGCGGGTGTTTTACACCAATCATGTGCATGGCCGGGATGCTTTTCACGCTCCGGAGCGCACTGTGACCGCCGACATTGTCGTACTGGGTGCCGGGGCCCTGGGGTCCAGCGAAATATTGCTTCGCTCGCGCGAGGCCGGGCTGGCAGTTTCGAACAAGCTTGGGCATGGGTTTACGGGCAACGGTGATGTGCTGGCATTTGGCTATAATAATGATCGGCCGGTAAACGCCATTGGTGTCGGGCACCCCGCGCGCGCCGATGTCTCGCCGCCTGGCCCGTGCATTACCGGCGCGATCGATTTGCGCGGGTCAGCCCGGATGGAAGACGGTATGATTATCGAGGAGGGTGTAATTCCCTCTGGCATGTCACAGATTCTTCCCGCAATGTTTGCGAGCACAGCGGCATTGTTCGGCAAAGATACCGATCATGGCGTGATCGATGAAATCACGGAAAAAGCGCGCGAAGCCAAAAGCCAGCTTTTGGGGGCCTATCGCGGTGCGATTCATCACACCCAGACAATGCTGGTGATGGCCCATGACAATGGCCATGGTGTATTGGAGTTGGGACGCCAGAGTATTGAAGTGAACTGGCCACAGGCCGCCCGCCAAGACGTGTTCAAACATGTTGAAGACAAGCTTTTTGAAGTGACCAAAGCCCAAGGCGGGACCTATGTGCGTAATCCCATGCAGTTTAAAATCCTCGGTGAGAACCTGGTAACAGTGCATCCTTTGGGCGGCTGTCCAATGGGGCAAACCCGCGAATTGGGTGTCGTCAATCATAAATGTCAGGTTTTTGATGGTGACCCGTTTACGGGTGTTGATGCGGTGCATGAGGGATTATTTGTTTGCGACGGCTCGGTGATACCGCGTCCGCTGGGCGTAAACCCGCTTCTGACAATTACCGCAATAACGGAACGGGCTATGATCCAACTGGCCAGGGACCGGGCGCGTGAGTTTAGCACTGCGCCTTTGAAAACCGCGCCCATTCGTATTGCCGGTGGTGCCGATGATGAAGTGGCGGTGCCGCTCGGCGTTGAGTTTACTGAGCGTATGGCCGGCTTCATAGCGCCGTCCAGCACTGAAGATTTTGCTGAAGCGGCGGCGCGCGGAGAAGCGTCCGGGAATGCCTTCAGCTTTACCTTGACAGTGCAAGTTGAAGACATCGATGTATTTGTCGCCGATCGCAATCATTCCGGGCGCATTGTCGGCACAGTTGATTGTCCAGCCCATTCGCCTGAGCCGATGGATGTGGTGGCAGGTAACTTCAACCTGATGCGGCCGGACCCGGACCGGGTCGAAACGCGCCGCTTTGATTACGTCATGGAGATCCATGCGCGCGATGGTCAGGTCTATGATTTTAACGGCTATAAGATCGTTCGCGGCGATGAGATGGGCGCCGATTTATGGAATGACACAACGACACTTTATGTTGAAGTGACACCGCGCGGCGGCGAGCCGCAAAGCGAGGTCGCGCGCGGGATTTTGACTATCGCGCCGCTCGACTTCGCGCGCCAGTTGACGACCATGCGTGCCGTTGGTGGTGACGGACCGCTTGACAAAATTAGTGCTGTTGCGCGGTTTGGGCTGCTGTTTGCAGGCGCCTTATTTGGCGTCTATGGCGCGATGGTGGCGCCGATCAAACGGTTCGATCCTGATCGCGTGCGCAAGAAGCGCCCGTTGCGGGTCTCGCCGCCCGAAGTCTATGTATTTGATACATCTGACGGCAAACGGCTGCAGCTGAAGCGCTATAATGGTGGCGGCAAGGGGCCGATATTATTCACCCATGGACTTGGCGTATCCAGCCAGATTTTCTCGATCGATACCATCGACACCAATCTGCTCGAATATTTTTTCGCGCAAGGATATGATTGCTGGCTGCTTGATTTTCGCGCCAGTATTGATCTGCCTTATGCGGTTGAGCGCTGGAGCGCTGATGACTGCGCCAAATATGATTATCAACCGGCGATCAACTTAATGCGCGATGTCACCAAGCGCTCTTCCGTTCAGGTGATAGCTCACTGCTTCGGCGCCACGACTTTTGTAATGTCGATGCTCAGTGGATTGGAAGGGGTCCGCTCAGCTGTGATTTCACAAATCGCGGCCGATGTAATCGTGCCATTTTTCCCGCAGCGCATGTTAGCGTTTCTGCGTACGCCAAGCATTCTGGATATGGCCGGTTTCGATGTGGTCAATGCGCGCGCCACGACCAAGGAAGGGTTTTTCGCGCGCCGTCTCGACGCTATTGTGCGTTGGATCATACCATTCCAGCGCGAGGAACGTACCCGCAGCGCCACCTCCAACCGGATCACGGCGTTATATGGCCAGCTTTATGAAACCGCGCAACTTAATCGGCTGACTTTTGAAAACGGCTTGCCGGAAATGTTTGCCGAAGCCAATATTGATGCGTTTAAACAATTGGCGCTGATCACACGCAAGAAATTCATCGTCGATGCCAATGGTCTTGACGTCTATCGGCCTAATGCCAGCCGGATGGCGATCCCGATTTGCTTTATTCATGGCGAGAAAAATGCGTGTTTCCGGCCAATCAGTACCAAGCTGACGCAGGATTGGCTGTCCAAGGTCAATGGCGGTGGGCTGTATGAGCGCCATGTTATTCCCGGCTATGGTCACATCGACTGTATATTTGGCAAGAACGCCGCAGATGATGTCTATCCGCATATGCTGCGTCATCTGGAGCGCACGGCGTCGAGCTGATCGGCGGCGCTTTCCGTTCGCAGTTCAACTCGGCCCCTTGCACGGCCTGATCCCAGTCTACCCCCTTCCGGGGAACCTGCTCCTGGTAAAAAGCGGCGTGCCACGGCAAATATTTCGCAGATTGTACCCCTTTAACACGGCCATTAACCACGCATTAATGCCGATGATCGATTATGGGCATTGCTGAGCTGTCGTGTTCGGTGGAGGAGCTGCGCTGCTATCTGGTTGGCCTATTGCTGATTTTTAGCCCGTTTAACCGAACCCATCCGATGGACCAGCACTTTGTAAATCCGTAATAAGTGAATTGACGCCATGGGATTGCAGATGAACATGGGATTGCAGATGAAACTGGGCTCAGGGGTTTCCTGGAGCTCTATGGTCGAACTGCGTCATTGGCGTTGAGGGGATAGTGAACATGGGATTTTGTTTTGGTGTCGGCGCGCCGTCTGACGTCAGTGCGGCTGAAGGAGTTACCGCCGCACGCTTGACTATTCCCGGTGTGCAAATTTCTGTCGTCCTGTTGTTCGTTTCTATTACGTTTTTCGTTTGTGGACCGTCCGCTTGGGCGCAAACTTCGGCAAAACCACAAACTCAAATTCTGCGCGGAACAGTCTTGCCGCAAAACAAAACTAAATTTGCCATGCCGACAGCAAATAGCTGGCTGGCGGCTTTGCGCAGGCCGGCCAACTCCACTATTGCCAAGCTGGGCGCCGGGGTTAAGGCACAAGGGCGCATAGTTGCCAAGTCTGCCGCCATCGTGGCAGTGAAATCTGCTCTTAAAGCGCGAACCAAAACCAAGATTGTCGAGCGGCTGGATTATTCCAGTTTCCGGCACGGCTTTAAACCTCCAGCCGCACTGCCAAAACGTCCAAAAGTCAGGCTGCGCTACGCCTCTTTGGGGGGGATCCGTCTGCCGCAAGCCAAGCCGCGACGCCGTGTGAGCAAGCCCGCGGGCCGGTTGGTGAAATGGCTGGCTTATCCAGGATGTGTGCCACGCCCCTTGAAGAAGATATTGGACAAGGTGGCGCGCCGGTTCGGCTCTCTCACCGTTAATTCGACCCATCGTTCACAGCGCCATAATCGCGAAGTGGGCGGCGCCAAGCATTCCTACCATCTAAAATGTCAGGCCGTGGATTTTCGTATTCGCAGAAATATTCGCGCCACAGTGGCATTTCTAAAGCGTCAGACCCAGATCGGCGGCTTGAAACATTATGGTGGCGGACGGTTTCATATCGATACCGGTCCACGTCGAACCTGGTAGGTGGCAAAGCTAAGTCTTTGTAAATTATGAAAATAAATAAACTTCACATTTAATTACCACTTTGAGCATAACGATTGAAACGGCAGCAGTCTCGGCACCAACGGCCTTGTGCGGGATAGTATTTCGGCAATTTCCAACATTCGGGTAGGTGGTTACGACCAGGCCCTAATCTCATTTGCGGATAAAACAAGCTAGCCTGTGGCAATCAGCAAATGCTAGCCTGCCTCGGAAAAACGTATTCCTGAGGGGGAAGCTTGTATGGAACCGAATAAAAGCGCGTTGAACCAACTTTTGAAGGGCAAAT
>JAJRRE010000453.1 GCA_024279745.1 Alphaproteobacteria bacterium | reverse complement strand
GAAACTGGGCGAAGCGCTTTATGGCGGTGCCCAGGCTGGCGATGATATCGATGCGGCACAGGCGCAGGCCGAAGCGGAAGCAGGCGACGACGTTGTTGACGCTGACTTTGAAGAAGTCAAAGACGACGACAAGAAATCTGCTTGACGTTAACTGACATGCGGCGGGCTCCGGTGCGCTTTTGGGGGTATGTACCCTTTAAAGCAAGAACTGGAGCCCGGCCGCTTTATTTGTTTTATAAGCAAATTGCCTATATTACGATTTTGCGACTTGAGCGACGAGGCGACGACCGGGAGAATACAGCCCCATGGCTAAACGATGCTACTATGAAGTGTTGGGGGTATCTCGCAGCGCAGATAACGGCGATTTCAAATCCGCCTACCGTAAGCTGGCAAAAGAATTTCACCCGGATATGAACCCGGATGATAGTTCCGCCGAAACCAAATTCCGCGAAGCCAGTGAAGCTTATGAGGTGTTGAAAGACCCGCAAAAGCGCGCTGCCTACGACCAGTTCGGCCATGCCGCATTTGAGGGCGGCGGCGGCGGTGGCCCCGGCTTTGGTCCTGATTTTTCCTCCTCCATGTCCGATATCTTCGACGATCTGTTCGGCGAGTTCATGGGCGGACGGCGCACCACCGGGCGATCAAATGGGCGCACGCGCGGTTCCGATCTGCGCTACAATATGGAAATCTCGCTGAGCGATGCTTTTAATGGCAAACATGCGCAGATCCGTGTCCCGACATCGGTCGGTTGCGAAACCTGCGACGGGTCGGGCGCCAAAGACGGCACCGAGCCCTCGACCTGCCCGACCTGTCAGGGCATGGGCAAAGTGCGCGCCAGCCAGGGCTTCTTTACCATTGAGCGCACCTGCCCCGGTTGCCAGGGCCGCGGCCAGGTAATCGCCGACCCGTGCACGGATTGTTCCGGTTCGGGCCGCGTCACCAAAGAGCGCATGTTATCAGTAAACATTCCCGCTGGCGTCGAGGACGGCAACCGCATTCGTTTGGCCGGCGAGGGCGAAGCGGGTATGCGCGGGGGACCGAGCGGTGATCTATATATCTTCTTGTCCATCGAGCCGCATGAGTTGTTCCAGCGCGACGGCGCCGACATCTTCTGCCGCGTACCCATTTCCATGACCACGGCGGCGCTTGGCGGCTCGATCGAAGTGCCGACTGTCGACGGCAACCGCACGCGCGTTAAAATCCCTGAAGGATCGGAAACCGGTAAGCAGTTCCGGCTGCGCGGCAAAGGTATGCCCGTGCTGCGTTCCAAGTCCACCGGCGATATGTATATTCAGGTGGAAGTTGAAACGCCAAAGAAACTCACCAAGCGGCAACGCGAACTGCTCGAAGAATTCGAGCGCGAATCGGGCGGCGATACCAGCCCCGAATCCGACGGCTTCTTTTCCAAGATGAAAGAATTCTTCGCCGACAAGAACGGCTGAGGTCAGCCACTCGCCCGCGCGGCCCATGTGCTGTATGGCGATAGATAAAGAGGCCCGCCCATGTCAATGCGCATGATCATGCCCACGTCCCCGCCTTTAGCCGCCGCGCGCAACCGGCTGATTGTAGCGCTGGATACACCAACTATTACCGACGCGCGCAAGCTGGTTGCCACATTGGGCCAAGAGGTCAGTTTTTATAAGATCGGGCTGGAGTTGTTGTTCGGCGGCGGCATTGAACTGGCGCAAGAGCTGAAACAGAACGGCAAGTCGATATTCCTCGACATGAAATTTCTCGACATTGGTAACACCGTTGAAAAGGCCGTCGCCCAGGTGGCCCGGCTTGATCTTGATTTGCTGACCATTCACGGTACCGACACGAAAACCATGGCGGCGGCGGTACGCGGGCGCGCTGACGCCGATCTAAAATTACTAGCGGTCACAGTGATGACCAATCTCGACCATGCGGATCTGCATCAGCAGGGCATCTATGGCAAAACCCCGGCGGCGCTGGTCCTGCACAGGGCGGCGCTTGCAAAAGCTGCTGGCATGGACGGCGTGATCTCATCGGGCCATGAGGCGGCGGCGGTGCGCGCGCAGATTGGGAAAAACTTTTTGATCGTGACGCCGGGCATTCGACTGGCCGCTGATACTGATACCGATACCATAACGAAACCGGGCGCAGACAGCGGCGCGGCGCCAACAAATGCTGTGTCAACGGACGCGGCGTCGAGCGCCGGTAATGATCAGGCGCGTGTTATGACCCCGGCCCTCGCCATTGCAGGCGGCGCTTCGCATCTGGTCGTCGGCCGCCCGATCACCAAAGCCGCCGACCCCAAAGCCGCTGCAACACAGTTCATTGCGCAAATCGCCTCTGCTGGAGCCAGATAAATGATCAGCGTCCCGCCAGCACCTGCGGCGCCGCCGAACTCCAAACTTGTTCTCGTGGTGGCGGCGGCCTTGCTCGACAAGGATAACCGCGTGCTACTGGCGCAGCGCCCTGTCGGCAAATCCATGGCCGGTCTGTGGGAATTTCCCGGCGGCAAAGTTGAGCCAGAAGAGAGCCCGGAAGCCGCGCTCATTCGCGAACTTGATGAGGAGCTGGGCATTGACATCACGCCGGCCTGCCTTGCCCCGTTCACCTTCGCATCGCACGCCTACGATGAGTTTCATCTGCTGATGCCGCTATATATCTGCCGCAAATGGCACGGCACGGTGACGCCGCGCGAAGGCCAGACCATTGCCTGGGTGCGGGCTAACAAATTGCGCAGCTATGAGATGCCGCCGGCTGATGTGCCGCTGATTGCCATGCTGCAAGATTTATTATGAAGAAGTTTTTATTTTTTTAATTGTATCAAATCCGTTTTGGCGCCCCAACTATACTACCGATTGAGCCGACGCGCGCTGCCAATGATCTTGCACATCTTGCGACAGTCGTTTGCCGTAAAGCGTCATGCTGGCCAAAGACGATCCGTCCTTGGCGCGCACCATCAGGGACACACCATGGAAAACTAAAAACCGTTTCGATGTACTGCTAGCGATTGCGGCCCAGGGAATGAGTAACGGCGGATGCCCGATCTTGAAGAAAATCATCGGTGCAATATGCAGCCCTTGCGCCGTCACGCTCACGGTTAGAACCGAGCTATATTGGGCGATCCAGCCCAATTGCATCGACACCCAGTTATAGGACTGACCCTTGGCCGCCTGCCCGCTTTGACCACCGGCACCAGACTTTGCCAAAGCGTTGCCCGGGTAAACCCGCACTAGGCGCGACCAGCCACCAATGGCGGCGATGAGATGCAAAATCCCCGTCCACATTGCAGCAAAGAATATCGTGAACCCTATGATCCCCGCCAGGGCGTAAAAAATAGTCATGAGCGCTGCCTTTATTAAATTGTTTTGGCTTGCAAAATATTTCAATCGTACGAGAGAGATCAATGAGCCTTACAATATTGCTCACTTCGACACAAAGCAAATCACCTATTCAGTATTCTCGTCTCCGGCTTTTTCGCCGCCGGTTTTCTCACCTGCCGAAATCTCATTCACGCCCAACGCATCAGCCAGCCGCGTTTTAGCCGAACCGGGCCGCAGCGGTTGTTGCTGATCCTCATGCGGCGCCCAACCAGTCAGCGTCACGATCTCAAAGGTTGCTTTAATGCGCCCGCCTGGCAAACCATAACGCTGCATATAAATTTGTGCGGCGCGCATTAATGTGGCCCGGCGCAGGGGAGCACGATGGCGCGCTTTAAGCACATTGCTAGCGCCCATAGCCCTGAGCTCGCTCATTAATGCGAACGGCGTTGCATAGCTGACCTCGACACTATCGCTATCAACAACCGGCAACGCGAACCCGGCCCGCTGCATCAGCGCGCCCAGATCACGCAGATCGGCGAAGGGCGCCACACGCGGACTGGCGCCGCCCTCGCATTCCAACTCGGCGCTCATGAAGGCATCGCGCAACTCATGCAGCGTCTGCCCGCCGAGCAAGCCGGCGAGAAACAACCCGTCAGGTTTCAGCGCGCGGCAGACCTGCGCCAGGCTCCCCGGTAGATCATTGACAAAGTGCAGCGCCAGCCCCGACACCACAAGATCGAGCGCCCCATCGGCAAAGGGCAAAAGTTCCTCATCAGCCAAAACGCACGGGCCATCGCATTGGCCCAGCATCGCCGGCACCGCATCAACGTCAATCATTACGCCGAGTTGATGCAACTGCCTGAGGGCTCGGCTTAGCCCGCCGTGATGTGCGCCCAGATTGACAGCTACCGGGAACTCGCGCTTGATCAGGCTTAATCTATCGCAAAAATCATCCGCCAATCGGCGCAACAAAAAGTCGCAATCTGCGATATGCGGCGCAATCCGTTGCCGGCGCTGACGCAACAAAGGCCGGTCAAATAGATCGTGATCGTGAGCCATCCGCGAGACCTGTTTCAATGCTTAACTGTCGGCACGGCGAGGGGTAACCGTCAATGTACTGGACCGTTGCCGCCCTTGCGGGCTAGCATATTCCCCATGGATCAATCAACCGCGCCGGGCCGCGCTCTCAGCGCCAGTAAAGCCGCCTTGTTGCGCAACCCTAAATTGCGCATCTCAGTATTGCG
>JAJRRE010000452.1 GCA_024279745.1 Alphaproteobacteria bacterium | reverse complement strand
GACATGGATAACTTCAAATCTGTCAACGACACCTATGGTCATGGGGTTGGCGATCAATTGTTGCGCCAGGTCGCTCAACGGATGAAGAATAGCGTTCGGCAAAGCGATACGGTCGCGCGTATTGGCGGCGATGAATTTGCCATATTGCAAACCCAGATCAACGAGCCTGAAGATGCTGCCCGGCTGGCGCAGCGATTACTTGACAAGATTTGCGGAACCTATCTCATAGATGGTCAACATATTTCTGCTTGCTTCAGTATCGGTATTGTCGTGGCAGATAAGGATATGACCGAGCCGTCGCAATTGCTGCGCAGTGCCGATCTGGCTTTGTACCGCGCGAAAAACGAAGGCGGAAAATCCTATTGCTTCTTCGATACCGAGCTGGATACCAAGATGCAGTTCCGGCGGCAAATGGAGATGGAACTGCGCGAGGCGATCACGCGCGGTGAGTTTGAACTACACTATCAGCCGATCATCAATCTCAAGGAGCGGCGCATTACCTGTTTTGAAGCGCTGCTGCGCTGGAATCATCCGGTGCGCGGGCTTGTGCCCCCCAATGACTTTATCCCAATCGCCGAAGCCAGCGGTCTAATCGTTCAAATCGGTTTGTGGGTGCTGCAAAAAGCCTGCAGTGACGCCATGAATTGGCCGGATGAGATTGGCGTTGCAGTCAATCTGTCGGCGCGGCAATTCAGATCAGCCGGTCCGCTTGGCGATGTTATTAACGCGCTTGCACAATCCGGCCTCGCACCGGCGCGTCTGGAGCTGGAGATCACCGAATCTCTGCTGCTCGACAATACAGAACAGGCTGTGAAAATGTTGCGTGATTTAAAAAAACTGGGCGTGCGCATTTCTATGGATGATTTTGGTACCGGCTATTCTTCGCTCAGCTATCTAAGCTCTTTTCCGTTTGATAAAATCAAAATTGACCGCTCCTTCATCAAAGATCTGCCAAACTCGGACCGCGCGTTAATGGTTTTGCGGTCGATGGCGGGGCTGGGCCGCAATCTTGGCATGGTGACGACAGCCGAGGGCATTGAAACCGAAGATCAGCTGGATATCGCCAGCAATGAAGGATGTACGGAGGTGCAAGGTTTCTTTCTTGGGCGCCCGGTAAGCTATGATAAAACTGGCGATGTTATTGTTCAATTTGAACAAGGCAACCGGCTGCAAGCGTTATCGGCATAACCGTTTTAGACGATTCAGTTTGCTGGTACGCCCCGCAAAAATATTTTTGAAATTAATCGCGCAATAAAAAGAGGAGCTTCTGGAAAGCCTCCCTTTTATAATCTTTTGTATCAGACATGGAACTTAGTTGTGTTTCTTGCGCCAGATGCGGCGGTTCTGCCGGTTCTGTGCCCGGTGCAACCTGAGACGCTCGCCAATTGTCACAACACCGTCGCGCTTAAAGCGGCGTTCCATCCGGTTGACACGGGCCTGGCCGCGAATGAGCTTGCCAGCCGCCCGCACAGACTAGAACGAAGACGTTCTGGATGTATCATTGTCAAACGCTTGTGGACGGGGCTGGTAAGCGCCTCAACTGGCGCGCAGCGGCGTCGTGGGGATCACGATAGAAATACGTGCGCCGCCAGCCTCGCGATTTTCAAATTCTAACCGCGCGCCATACACTTCCAGTATTTTCTTGGCGATCGACAGGCCAAGACCGGCGCCGGTTTTATGCTCATCCAGCCGCTGGCCGCGCTCGACAATTTTTTCGATCAGCTCAGCGGGAACACCGGGGCCGTCATCTTCGATTGCCAAAACAACCAGCTTGGTTGGTTTATCGTTGGCATGGTCGTTGGCGTTCGCGGGCTCAGTTTTCATATGACCGGAAATGGTTACACGGCCGTGCGCCCATTTGCGCGCATTGTCCAAAAGATTACCAAACACTTCGAAAAAATCCTGGCTGTCCATGGCAATTTTCAAGTCTTGAGCAACGTCAAGCTGCCAATCGATGTCCTCTCCCTTTGGCATGACTTTCATCGCCTTGATGATTTTTTCCAAATTTGCTCGCGCGCTCAAGCGTCGAATTGCGCCGCCGCCCTGACCGCGCATCCGCACCAATGTTAGATGGCGCTCAATCCGTTGGCGCATCTGTTCTACCTGGGTGTTGATCTCTTGCGCCGAATCGCTTTGCTGGCGCGCGGCCAGCGTCCGGCTTTCCGCAGTCAAAACCGCCAGCGGCGTTTTCAGCCCATGGGCCAGATCAGCAGCACTGTCACGGGCGCGGCGCACGGCTTTGTCATTGGCATCAAGCAAAGCATTAACCTCGCCGACGAGCAATTGCACTTCTTCGGGAAAGCGCCCTTCCAATTTGGCCGCGCCGCCTGAGCGAATGTCATTGAGCCGTTGGCGAATTTGTTGCAGGGGTCTTAGGCCGACATGGATTTGCCACCAGGCGGCGACCAGTAAGGCAAGCGCCAAAAGACTGAGGGCGGCAATCAAATCATGAGAAAATTGTCTGAGCGCCGTATCAATTCCGGTTTTTTTGATGGCGGCAGCCAATCGAAACGGGCGGTCGCCATTTGGTGTTTCAAGGAAAATTGTGCGCGCGCGAATGATTAAGGTTTCGCCCTCAGGACCGGTAATTTGATGGCGCATGGGGAGCGGGCGCGACGGGGCTGCGTGTTTGATATTGAACGGCGGCAGGGTTAACGACTGGTCCCATAAGGAGCGCGATTGCAGGACCGGTTGTTTGTCGTCTTCGATCTGCCAGTAAAGACCAGATAAAGGTTTTTGGAAGCGCGGATCGGCGAGCTTGTTAATCAACAAGGGTTTGCCGTCGGTTCCGATCTCAAGCGCTGCTGCCAATTGTTTTATGTAAACCGACAGCTCACGATCAACACCGCGAATGACGTGGCGCTCAAACAGTAAAGTCAGAAACAGGCCTGAGACCGTAAGCGCGCCAATGATCGAAATCAGCGCCGCCACTGAGAGACGAACATGCAATGACCAACGGCTCATTTGGCCCGGCCTTTGGAGTTGGTCTTGTTTGTTTTATCGGGCGTTTTGCCGCGACCACCATCAACGCTGTCATTTTCGCCGCCGCTTTCGTGGTCGTCTTCTTCGGCGCAGATGATATAGCCGAAACCGCGCCGGGTCTCAATCAGGCCAACGCCGATCTTGCGCCGCAACCGGCCAATCAATACTTCGAGTGTATTGGTTTCGCGGTCGCTATTGGTGCCGTAAACATGGTCGGCTAATTCGTGCTGCGGTACCACCCGGCCCCGGTGGTGGATGAGAAACGCAACGGCGCGATACTCAAGCGGTGTCAGCTGCAAGGGTGTGCCGTCAACGCTGAGCCGCATCTGGCGCGGGTCAAACAGAACCGGCCCGATCTGAATTTGGGAAGAGGCATGACCCGCCGTGCGCCGCAACACGGCACGCAGCCGCGCCAATAGTTCTTCGATCTGAAACGGTTTGGCCAGATAGTCGTCGGCGCCCGCGTCTATACCCTCAACGCGTTCAGACCAGCTGCCGCGTGCGGTTAGAATCAACACTGGCGTGGCAACATTTGATGAGCGCCAGCGCTTCAGAATTGAGATGCCGTCAAGTTCGGGCAGGCCCAGATCAAGAATAACGGCGCAATAGTCTTCCGTGTCGCCCAGGAACCAGGCTTCTTCGCCGTCATCCACGATCTCGGGAATATAACCCGCCGCTTCCAGCGCCCTGGCAATGTCGGCGGCAACCTTTTTCTCGTCTTCTACTACCAGGATGCGCATTGAAGTATTCCAGTTGGGGCTGACGGGGCGATATTCATTCAAGTCTGGTTATGGTGAGATCGATGGGCCTTAAGACTGGTGCGGTAGGCGCCCAATTGTCAATCAATTGGTAGCGGCACGGCACGGCGCGGCGGCGAAATTAAAGATCTGGGTGCGCGCGGCAGGCGACGGGCGGGAAGATTTTGCGCCGCGGGGGGGGCGGGCGGCGGCGAGCGGCGCGGCAAAGTCGGCGCAACCGGATCGCCAGCGCGGCGTGCCGGTGTATTATTGAGTTCTGGAGGAAGAGGAACGCCTGAGCCGGCGCTTTCGGCGCTCACTTGCACAAGATCCAGCGTGCGCGCGTCGAGGAATACATCGCGCACTCGTCCCCGCGCCGTTAAAATCCGCAAGGCATAGATCCAGCCGTCAGAACGTTGGTGCAAATCGACATCCAGAACTTCGGCATTGGAGCGGCGCCGGACGACGGCCATGACTTCGCGCAACGGGCGGATCTCGCCCTGGCGGACAGCTTTGCGGGCGTGGGTTTGCAAGGAACCACCCCGCCGTCTGAACCGGCGGATGGCACGGCGGCGAACACCGCGCGCGCGGCCCCGGCGGCGGCCCCGGCGACGGCGACGGCGCTTAGCTTCTGCGGGCGTAGCAAAAGCCAAAGCAATCACAGCCGCCAACCCTGCGCTGAAGCCAGTTTTGAGCACAGCGCGGCGGCTCACGGTTGCGGTCAGCTCGGCGGCGGCGGGCTGGGTAGCAGCAAGATCGGACGCTGCCGGTTGATTGTTATGGTCGGTGATAGACATGCGTCAGTATCCATGAATTCAGCTGACAATTGACTGACATTTTACATCAGCTTTGGGTCAGGCGGCTTTTCTTAACGTTTCTCCATGTTGAACACATCAACACGACACCAATGACGAAACCATTTGTTCAAACCGGAGGATTACATCATGAAATACGCAGCAATATTTTTAACCATCATCGGCATTTTAGGCTTTTCTGCAAGTGCAAATGCCAGCGGGCGTCACGGCGCCCGGGCCGCCCACGCCATCGGGCATGTTGTTCGTCATGCGGTTCGCTATGGCCGCAAGCATGGTCGCCGGCACGCCCATCGTCATGGCCGCCGGCATAGAGGACATCGCGGCTGGCGCCGTTGCGGCCTGCACCGTCACCAGGTGGGCGGCGTTCTGCACCGCCATTGCGGTTGGCGCCGGCACCGCTAAGCAAGCGGGCGCTTTTAGAAGTTGTTTTGCAATTGGCCCCAATGTCGCCAGACCTACCTCCTGGCACGTGCTTCCTGGTTAATTGCAAAACCTCTGCCACCGATGGAGCGACCACCTCCATCGGTGGTTTTTACTGTCTCGCGGCGCGTTGTTCTTCTGCCTCGCGGTGCTGATATTTTTTATACTTCACGCGCGAAGTGGCGCAGGTAGCGCTTGCGCGTCGCTGACACGACCGGGGCGCGAAACGGTTCGCGGCGGCCCTTGGCCGCTGGGCGCAGTCGTACCGGAACGTGCCCAAATGTCGAGGGCCGGGCTGGAGCCGATGGAACGGAGCTGTGATAGTACCGAGGTCTTTGCTGGCTAGCACCCCGGCGCGCACTCTATTTGCCTCACGCGCGAAGTGGCGCTCCGGCGGGGCGCGAAACGGTTCGCGGCGGCCCTTGGCCGCTGGGCACAGTCGTGCCGGAACGTGCCCAAATGTCGAGGCTTGCGCGGGAGCCGATGGAACGGAGCTGTGATAGTTCACGGGTCTTTGCTGTCCTGCACCCCGGCGCGCACTCTATTTGCCTCACGCGCGAAGTGGCGCTCCGGCGGGGCGCGAAACGGTTCGCGGCGGCCTTTGGCCGCTGGGCACAGTCGTACCGGAACGTGCCCAAATGTCGAGGCTTGCGAGGGAGCCGATGGAACGGAGCTGTGATAGTTCACGGGTCTTTGCTAGCCGGCACCCCGGCGAACAATGTTCGCCCGCCAATCGTTTGGCGCGCCGCCGCAGGTGCCCATGCCTTTTTGCATGGATCAGCACCGCGAGGCAAAACAACACGGCAAGAGTGCCATGCACGGGCTAGCTCAGGATCAGGCGAATAGCTGCAAACAATACTGCGGCGCGGATCAACCATTTAAACATGGTCAGGTCGATCAGTTTCAAGAACAGATAGCCCGCCCAGGCGCCAAGCAATATGACCGGAACGGCGAGCAGATTGAGGGTCAGGCTTTGTGTTGTGATCAGACCCAGATTGGCGGAGAAGGGCAGCTTAAACAGATTGATGATCAAAAAGAACCAGCTGCGCGTGCCAACAAATTCTGCCTTTTTCAATCCCATACGCAACATATAGATGCCGAAGATCGGCCCGGCGGCATTGGCGATCATGGTGGCAATGCCGGCAATCAGGCCGGTTATATACGTGATCAAGGAATGATTGCTCATGTCAGCTTTGACTGGCGCAGTTGCCTTACTGCCCGCCCATGACAGCGTCACTTCCATTCCGAGCATTGCCAGAATAATAATGCCCAGCACGATCTGGAATATGTGAAAGGGGATGAGATCGACGATGAAATAACCGATAACGATGCCGATCGCCGTCAGTGGAAATATCTTCACCAGCACATGCCATTGGCATGAACGCCGGTAATAAATGACTGCAAAAATATCGGCGACAACGAGCATGGGCAGCAAAATGCCGGGCGACGCTTTGCCGGGGAACGCCAGTGCCATCAGCAGAACAGCCAAAATGCCCATGCCGCCAACAGACGTCTTGGTGAAGCCGACAATGAGGGCGGCAAGGAAAAAATAGCCGAGTGTTAGCGGACTGAGCGGCAGTAAGGCGTCCATGGCGACAAGACTTTCACGTTTTTGTTGGGAGGCTGAAAGCGGCGTGAGCCGCTCAATCCAATGCGCGCAGAGTTTCTGGGTCAATCCTGGCAAAACCGCCGCTCAGAAGGCTCAACTGTGCAGGCCCGAGCCGGTCGCGCTGATGGGGGGCTCTCCAGTCAATGTCTGGCGTCGCAGCGATGATGCCGAAGGGGTTGATCTCCCGGTCCTCGCCATAATAGGCGGCACGTATGGCGGGCTCGTTAAAGCTGGCGGCAAAGCCGTGCCAGCCATAAAGATCGCGGGCATAATCCCACAAATTTGGATAGTCGGTGAGGCGCCGAACGGAGCATTTGAAGTGGCCGTGATAGACGCAGTCGAAGCGGACCAATGTCGGCCACAGCCGAATATCGCTTTGTGTGATCATGGCTCCGTGTAGATACCGGGATGTAGCAAGGCGCTGTTCCAATTCATCTAACGTGTTGAAAACATCCCTCACAGCGTCTTCATAAGCACTTTGCCGCTGCGCCATTCCAGCCCGGTAAACGCCATTGGACAGGGACGATTGCAGCTTGGCGCTAAGTATGTCTATGTCCTGTTGCAGATGCGCTGGCCGCAACGTCCAGGCGGGGAAAGATGTGTCATCCTTCGCGTGGGCCTGGTCCAGGGCATGAATAATTTTTGTCGATTCATTGGAAACGATTATTTGTTGCGCGCTATCCCACAAGACGGGGACGGTTGAGCGGCCCGTATAATGCGCGTCGCTTGCGCTATAAACCTGATGCAGATGTTCAATGTCTCTATTCAGACCCGGCAGGCGCCATGGCTGTTCAGCTGTGCCGACGCGGTAACCTTGATCGCGTGGGCCATGGGCGATGTGTATTGGCAAGACCTGTTCAAGGCGTTTCAACGCGCGCACAAGCAACGTGCGATGTGACCATGGGCAGCTATGAGAGGCGATCAACGTAAAGCGGCGAGGCTGATCGGTGATCGCTTCGATCAGGTCGCGATTGATTGGCTGTTCATAGACCGATTTTGAGCGCTGATAGGCGCCGTCTTTGATCTCCTGGTCCCGATCGCTCCAGCGACCGTCAATCAGCATGCCCAAGATTAATGTCCTTTCACTGTACGAAGCTTAACATTCTAAACAAACTTTTTGAACAAACGGGTTTCATCAAACAGATCTTCAAGGGTCTTCAGGCGCTCTTTGTTGGCGTCCCAATTGTTATTGTGCACAGCCGCGATGAGCGCCTCAATGATGAACATGGTCACAACCGATGAATCCCACGGCGAGGGTACTTCAATGCGCGAGCGAAAGGTGTGCGCTGCGTGCTTAAGCGCCGGCGAGCCCCATTGATCGGTGAACAGGATCAGCTTCACGTCGCGCGCCGCGGCCATGCGGGCCAGCCGCATAATATTGTGTTCATAACGGCGAATGTCAAATGCAATTAGAATATCGCCTTTTTTCATGTTCAAGACATAGTGCGGCCAACTATTGGCGTTCGGGGTAATGGCTGTCACGCCCGGCCGGATCACCTGCATATGGGTAAAAAAATAATCGGCGAGCGGGCGGGTGATGCGGCCGCCGACAAAATAAAGATCGCGGGTCTCGTCGCACAGAAGATCGGTGACGGCGTTGAAAGTGGCCGGATCAATCTGGCGCAGGCTTTGGCGCATATTATCGCGCACCGCATCAGCAAACCGGTTCAATATATGGGTGTCGGGTGCGTGCTGGGCCCAATGGTCGTGCTTGGCAATGGGGCTTGAAATCGTGGCTTCGACTTCGCTGCGCAACGCGCCCTGCATTTGCGGAAATCCGTCATAGGCCAATTTGCGGGCCATACGTGCGACGGTCGGGGTGGAGACATCCGCGCGCTTTGCTACCGCTGTAATCGAGCCCATTCCCGACACGGGATAGTTCTCCAAAATAGCGTCAGCAAGCTGCCGCTCTGCCCGCGTCAGGCTTTCAAACAAGTCCCGAATGCGCTCGGCAACGGTCTCGCCTTGTGCTGATTGTTTGCTCACGGGCGCTCTTTCAAGTGGCTCGGGCGGGCGTTGGGTCGGGCGTTGGGTTCTGCAGTTTGCGGCCTATCGCACCAGACTGAAGATAATACTACAACAAGTTATCGGCAGAATAAACAATTTTAGAAAATTACTTGACTGAGCGCCGCATTCTGAAAGGATAGTTTCAGATGCGCGGTGTCTGCGGGGCTCAGGGCGTCGCAAAATGCAAAATTTGGAATGTTGAACAAGGACGGTGCGGCGTGGGCGAGCCAGTTCACAAGAATAGCAAACACCAGCCGGGCGGCATGGCAAACGATGTGCCGGGCGGCACGCCAACTGACGAGCCGGGCGACGTGGTTGAGCTGATTAACGGCGCCGGTCAAAGCCCGGTTGTGCTGGTGTGCGAACATGCGTCGAATTTCATTCCCGAACAGTTTAACGCATTGGGGCTGGACCAGGCGGCCTTGCAAAGCCATATCGCCTGGGACCCCGGCGCCCTGGGCGTCGCGCAGGCAATGTCGACGCTGCTTGATGCGCCATTGGCTGCGTCTAAAATCTCGCGACTGGTTTATGACTGCAACCGGGCGCCCCATGCGCTGTCAGCCATGCCGGTAAAAAGTGAGACCTTCGATATTCCCGGCAATGCCCGGTTGACTGATATGCAGCGGCAGGAGCGCATTGAGACCTATTACATGCCGTTCCAAACGCAGCTTGCCGCCTGTCTGGATGACAGTATGGCCAAACCACAGATGCCCGATGCTGTTTCATGCCTTGTTACAATCCACTCCTTTACGCGGGTCTATAATAATGTGCCGCGCGATGTCGAAATCGGTATTTTGCACGATAGCGACGCGCGGCTGGCGGATGAATTGTTGCGCGGCTGTTTGAACGCCGCCGCCTACGATATTCGCCGCAATGATCCTTATGGGCCCGGCGACGGCGTCACCCATACGCTAAAGGAACATGGAACAAGCCGGGGGCTGGCTAATGTCATGATTGAGATCTGCAATGATCTGATCATTGACGAGGCTGCGCAGCTTGCAATGGCCCAGTTATTGACGGCGGCGTTGCGTGAGGCGCTGTGTCAGCTGTCGGCCGCTGCAACTGATCATGGCGCGCAACGCTCTTTAAAAGGAGCCGCCTCAAATGGATAAATCCGCCGCGCCGCCGTCAGGCGCACCAGCCTCAACGGCGTCACCTTCAGCCTCGCCTTCAACCACGGCTTCAGCCATGCCGCCTAATAAGTCGATGCCGCGGGCGATAAAACTGTTCGTTAAATTTGTTGACCGGATGAACCACGGCGTTGGCTTGATTGCGATGTATCTGATTTTTGTGATGATGGGGGTGCTGCTTTATTCGTCGATCAGTAAGTCATTCTTTACCCCCTCGTTATGGACGCTGGAAGTCGCGCAATTCACCATGGTCGCCTATTATCTTCTGGGCGGCGGCTATTCCATGCAGATGGGCGCCCATGTGCGGATGGATCTGGCCTATGGCCGCTGGTCGCCCAAGGCGCAGGCGCGCGTTGATACGGTGACAGTGTTGTTCATGATTTTCTTTTTGTGCGTGCTGCTCTATGGCGGCCTTTCCAGCACGCAATATGCCATTAAATACGGCGAGACCAGCCGCTCGATCTGGTCGCCGAAAATGTGGCCGATCAAAGTGATCATGGATATCGGCATATTCCTGACGCTGCTGCAGGCGATTGCGTTTTTCTTCAAGAACATCGCCGCTGCCACCGACAGGGAGCTTTGAGCTGACGATGAGTTATGAGCTAATCGCCATATTAATGTTCTCGACCATGATGGTGATGATGATCACCGGGCAGCGCGTGTTCGCCGCCATCGGGTTTGTCGCGGTGATCTTCGCGCTGTTTCTATGGGGCGACGGCGGCGCCGAGCTGGCCTTTGCCGCTAATATGAAATTGATGAAATGGTATCCGCTGCTGACGCTGCCATTGTTCATTTTCATGGGCTACATTTTATCCGAATCGGGTATCGCCGAAGACCTTTATAAGATGTTTCATGTCTGGATGGGCGGCCTTGCCGGCGGTCTGGCGATAGGGACAATTGGGCTGATGGTTATCATTTCGGCGATGAACGGGTTGTCCGTTGCCGGTATGGCTATTGGCGCCACCATTGCGCTGCCGGAGCTGCTGCGCCGCGGCTATGACAAGGTGATGGTGACGGGGGTCATTCAGGCCGGATCGTCGCTGGGTATTTTGGTGCCGCCATCGGTTGTGCTGGTGCTGTACGGCATGATCGCGCGTCAGCCGGTCGGGCAGCTATGGCTGGCGGGACTTATTCCCGGTCTGATGATGGCCGCCATGTTCATGATCTACATCGGCATTCGCTGTAAGCTGCAGCCGCATATTGGCCCGCCACTGGCTATTGAAGAGCGCACCCACAGCCTGCCGGAGAAGCTGAAAGTTCTGTCGGCCGGGATCATACCGCTGTTTATTTTCGTCTCCATGACCGGCCTGTTCCTGACCGGCAAAACCAGCCTTGTAGAAAGCTCTGCCGTCGGCGCGCTGGCCTCGTTATTGGCGGCAATCGCGCGCGGCAAGATGACGTTCAAAGTGCTGCACACATCTGTGCGCAATACGCTTGGCATATCGTGCATGTTCATGTGGATCATTCTGGCGGCGCTGGCCTTTGGCGCGGTGTTTGACGGCCTGGGCGCGGTCAAGGCGATTGAAACGTTCTTTCTCGACAAGCTGGGGTTTGAACCCTGGACCGTTCTGCTGCTGATGCAGCTGTCGTTTATTCTAATGGGCACATTCCTCGATGATACCGCCATGCTGGTGATTGTAGCGCCGCTGTATATTCCGCTGGTGCGTCACCTGGGGTTCGATCTCATCTGGTATGGCGTGCTCTACACCATCACCTGCCAGATCGCTTATATGACGCCGCCATTTGGCTACAATCTGTTCTTGATGAAGGCGATGGCGCCCAAGGAAATTACGCTGGGCGATATTTACCGCTCGGTCACGCCCTTTGTCTTGATCATGATGACTGCTCTGGCGCTGGTCATGGCCTTTCCGCAACTGGCATTATGGCTGCCGCAAACTATTAGCCTGCGCTAGGGGCAGACGATGCCAACTGAGGCGATAAAATGAGGGGACAAGTTTACTGAGTTTCAACCAGCAGCGTTCGGGCACCGGACCACGCGAGGAGCTGCTGACATAAGAAGACGATCTTCGTGGACCGGGCTGACGTCCAGTTGTTTGCTCAACACAACACCAGTTGATTGTTCAACACAACTTATGGAACCATTCCAAAGGGAGAAACGATTATGACCAATTCGACGAGTAATAAAACGAGACGCGACTTTCTCAAAACCGCTGGTGTCGCCGGGATTGCGGGCGCGACCGCCACAACCCTTGGCGCTCCAGCCGTGCACGGCGCGTCCCATGCCAAAACCATCAAATGGCGGTTGCAAACCTATGCCGGTGCCGCATTGGCGCAGCATGTAATCAAGCCGGCGATTGATTCGTTCAACAAGGTCGCGCGTAATGAAATGAAGATCGAGCTGTACACCGCCGATCAGCTGGTGCCGACGGGCGAGCTGTTCCGCGCCATGCAAAAGGGCACAATTGATGCGGTGCAGTCCGATGAAGACAGCATGTCGGCGCCGGTCGATGTGTCGGTATTTGGCGGCTACTTTCCGCTCGCCACCCGCTACAGCCTCGACGTGCCGGTATTGTTTAACCAATATGGCCTGAAGGAAATCTGGGAGGACGCTTATTCCAAGATCGATAATGTGACATGGCTCAGCGCCGGTTCATGGGACCCGTGCCACTTTAATACCAAAAAGCCGATCCGCTCCTTGGCCGATCTTAAAGGCCTTCGTGTTTACACCTTCCCGACGGCCGGTAAATTCCTGTCGCAGTTTGGTGTGATCCCGGTTGAGATCCCCTATGAAGACGCCGAAGTCGCGGTGCAGACGGGCGAACTTGACGGCATGGCCTGGTCGGGCATCACCGAAGATTATACGGTGGGCTGGGCCAATGTGACGAAATACTTCCTGACCAACAATATCACTGGCGCCTGGATCGGCTCATTCTTTGCCAATTCCGAGCGCTGGAATGCGGTGCCGCCACATCTGCAGGAGCTGCTGCGTTTGTGCATGGACAGCTCGCATTATTATCGCCAGCATTGGTATTGGGGCGGTGAAGCCAAGCTGCGCGTCAAGGGTACCAAGCTGCAGCTGACCACTATCCCCGATAATGAATGGGCGCAGGTGGAAGCGGCCGGGCTCAAATTCTGGGATGAGATCGCCAAGAAGAGCGAGCGCAGTGCCAAGGTCGTGAAGATCCTGAAAGAGTATAACAGCGTGATGGCCAAGGCCGGCAAGCCTTATCGCTATTAATCAAACGCCGCCGATGATAGCGGGCACAGCGCAAAACAGCTTGCGCTGTGCCCGAATTTTTGCAACGACGATTTATGATCGAATGCCTGGCCGCACGGACGCTGTGCCAGGCGTAATCCGCCCCTGTCCCAACCCAGTTTGTGAGGCTTTTTAAATGGCTGGAAAACTTAACCTTGACGAGTTGCGCAAAGAGGTCGCGGCCGGAACCATTGATACGGTGCTGGCAGCACAGGTCGATATGCAGGGGCGGCTGATGGGGAAGCGGTTTCAGGCGCAATATTTTGTCGAGCACGCCTTTGTAGAAACCCATAGCTGCAATTATCTGCTGGCCACCGATATGGAGATGGAAACCGTTGAGGGCTATAAGTCGACGAGCTGGCAATCGGGTTATGGCGACTACACCATGAAGCCGGACCTGAACACGCTGCGCCGAATCCCCTGGCTTGAGGGCACGGCGCTGGTATTGTGCGATGTTACGGATCATCACAGCCATCAAGACGTTGCTCATTCGCCGCGCGCCATATTAAAGAAGCAAATCGCCCGACTGGAGGCCATGGGTATGAAGCCGATGATGGCGTCGGAGCTGGAATTTTTTATTTTCAAGCAGAGCTTTGAAGAAGCGCAGGAAAGCGGTTACGGCGCGCTGGCGCCGATCAGCGCTTACAATGAGGACTATCATATCTTCCAGACGACCAAGGAAGAGAACGTCATGCGCGCCATTCGCAACGGGCTCAACGGCGCCGATATTGTGGTCGAATGCTCCAAGGGTGAAGCCGATGCGGGCCAGGAAGAAATCAATGTGCAATATTCCGACGCACTGACCATGGCCGACCGCCACGCCATCATTAAAAACGGTTGCAAAGAGATCGCCTGGGCGAAGGGCCGCGCCATTAGTTTCATGGCCAAATGGAGCGCCAAAGCTGCCGGTAATTCATCGCATGTGCACCAGTCCTTGTGGAGCCTTGACGGTGCGCCGCTATTCTTTGATGCCAGCGCCGATCATGGCATGTCGCAATTAATGCGCCACTATATGGCCGGGCTGCTTAGCCATGCCGGGGCGATCACGTATTTTCTGGCGCCTTATATAAATTCCTATAAGCGTTTTGCCGCCGGGACTTTTGCGCCGACCAAAGCCATCTGGTCGATGGACAATCGCACCGCCGGCTACCGGGTCTGCGGCGAGGCAAGTAAGGCTGTACGCGTGGAGTGCCGGGTTGGCGGCGCTGACCTTAATCCCTATCTGGCTTTTGCGGCGCTGCTGGCGGCTGGTATCGACGGCATGGAAAAAAAGATGACGCTGGAGCCGGAGTTCAGGGGCGACGCTTATGCGGACAAAGATGTGCGCGAAATCCCGCGCACCTTGCGCGCGGCGGTCGCGGAACTTGACGGATCAACAATGCTGCGCGAAGCCTTTGGCGCTGACGTCGTCGACCATTATGTTCACGCCGGGCGCTGGGAGATCGAGGCCTATGACCGCGCCGTCACCGATTGGGAAGTAGCGCGCGGCTTTGAGCGCTGCTAGAGCGACTGCTTTCAGTTTTTGCAACATATTGGTTACCCTTTGACTTTGTCAAAAGCGTATCACTAACAGCTTTCTCGAACGGCGTTGTGGCCTTGCGTGATTACTATTGACGATGATTGACGGAACTATCCCCTCCAGAAAGAATATGGCCATGACAACTTTGATCAAATGTATTTCGCCGATTGACGGCTCGGTTTATGTGGAGCGGCCGGCGATGAGTGCCGATGAGGCGAAGAGTGCGGTAGCGGCAGCGCGGGCGGCGCAAAAAGAGTGGGCGGCGCGGCAATTGTCTGAGCGCATCGAGCTGGTGCGCGGCGGCATCAAACGGCTCGGTGAGTTGAACGATGAGATCGTCCCGGAACTGGCGCATATGATGGGGCGGCCGGTGTGTTATGGCGGCGAATTCGGCGGCGTCAATGAGCGCGCCAGCCATATGGCGGATATTGCCATAGAAGCCTTGAAGCCAATCATTGTTGAAACATCGGACGCCTTTGAACGGCGCATTGAGCGCGAGCCGCATGGTCTCGTGTTTGTTATTGCGCCGTGGAACTACCCCTATATGACTGCGATCAATACCATTGCGCCCGCGCTGATTGCCGGCAATACGGTTGTCTTGAAAGCCGCCAGTCAGACGCTGCTCACTGGCGAACGGCTGGCGCAGGCGTTTCATGAGGCCGGCGTGCCGCGCGATGTATTTCAAAATCTTATTCTTGACCATGCCACCACGTCGCAGCTCATTGAAGCGCGCAGTTTCAACTTCATTAATTTCACCGGCTCGGTCGGCGCCGGACGGGTGATTGAGCGCGCGGCGGCGGGAACCTTTACCGGCGTCGGACTGGAGCTGGGCGGCAAAGATCCCGGCTATGTCATGGAAGACGCCGATCTGGAAGCGGCAGCCGGTACGCTCATTGATGGCGCCATGTTCAATTCCGGGCAAAGCTGCTGCGGTATAGAGCGGATCTATGTCACGGCCTCGCTCTATGATGCCTTCGTTGAAAAAGCCGTCGCCATTGTATCAGACTACAAGCTCGGTGATCCGCTGGATCAGGAGACGACCATGGGGCCGATGGCGCATAAGCGCTTTGCCGATGAGGTTCGCGGGCAAATTGATGACGCGCTGGCCAAGGGCGCCAAAGCCCATATCGACAAGGCTTTGTACCCCGCGGATGATGGCGGGGCCTATCTGGCGCCGCAGATTTTGACCAATGTCAGCCATGAATGCCGCGTGATGCGCGAGGAAAGCTTCGGCCCCGTGGTTGGGATCATGAAGGTCGAGGATGACGCTGAAGCGCTGGCCTTGATGAATGACAGCGACTTTGGCCTGACCGCCTCGTTGTGGACCGCCGACACCGCCCGCGCCGCGCGTCTTGGCGCGCAAATTGAGACCGGAACCGTGTTCCAGAACCGCGCCGATTATCTCGATCCGGCCTTGTGCTGGACCGGCGCTAAGGATACCGGCCGCGGCGGCGCCTTGTCGGTGATCGGCTTTCAAAACCTCACCCGGCCAAAATCCTATCATCTGAAAAAAAGCCTGGGGCTTAAGGCCTAAGGCTTTAAAAACCTGAAAGCAAAAAGCCTGGCGCCGTCAGCCACACATCGACATAACGACATAAACGACAGCAGGACGAAACGACCATGACACTCACCGCAAACTGGAGCTATCCAACCGCAATCCGCTTTGGCACCGGGCGCATCAAGGAACTGGCCGAAGCGTGCAAGGCTGCCAGCATAGAACGGCCACTTCTTGTGACCGACAAAGGTCTTGCCAATCTGCCGATTACACAGGCGGCGCTTAATCTTCTGGATGAAGCCGGGCTGGGGCGGGCGATATTCTATGACGTCGATCCCAACCCCAATGAAAAAAACCTTGCAGCGGGTGTTAGCGCTTTCAAGGCTGGCGACCATGACGGCGTTGTCGCTTTTGGCGGCGGTTCAGGGCTCGACCTTGGCAAGCTGGTGGCGTTCATGGCCGGGCAGTCGCGGCCCGTTTGGGATTTTGAGGACGTGGATGACTGGTGGACAAGAGCCGACACCGCTGCGATATATCCCAATATTGCTGTGCCGACAACGGCGGGAACCGGATCGGAAGTTGGCCGCGCCGGGGTGCTGACCAATAGCGAAACCCATGTCAAAAAGGTGATCTTTCACCCGAAGATTTTGCCGTCGATTGTCATTTGCGACGCGCAGCTCACCGTCGGTATGCCCAAGGTCATCACGGTCGGTACCGGCATGGACGCCTTTGCCCATTGTCTGGAAGCTTATTGTTCGCCGTTTTATCACCCGATGAGCCAGGGCATTGCGCTCGAAGGACTGCGGTTGGTGAAGGAGAATCTGCCCCGTGTGTTTGCTGACGCCGCCGACCTGGATGCGCGCGCCCATATGATGAGTGCGGCGGCCATGGGCGCAACCGCCTTCCAAAAGGGCCTTGGCGCCATCCATGCGTTGTCTCACCCGATCGGCGCCGTTTATAATACCCATCACGGTATGACCAATGCGGTTGTGATGCCAGCCGTGCTGCGCTTTAACCGCCCGGCGATTGAAGAGCGCCTTACCGCGGCTGCTGCTTATCTGGACATTGCAGGTGGCTATGACGGCTTTTATAATTATGTTCTGGCCTTGCGCGAAGAGCTGGGCGTGCCTGATAAATTGCGCGAGCTTGGCGTTGGCAACAATCGCATCGCCGAGCTGGCGAAGATGGCGATTGTCGACCCGACGGCTGGCGGCAATCCAGTTGAGCTGACGGAAGAAGCGGCTGCAAGGCTGTTTGAACAATGCATTTAACTCAGCCCGGACGCCGGATGCGCCGGGGTTTTTTGGGGGGTCTCACGCTTCAAGCCTCATGCGGGGGCCTTAGGCCCTTTTGCGGGCGTGATAGGTGAGTGCAAGCGCAATGCAATGGCGTAGCGGCGCTTCGGCAAGCGCGTCGTTGATGTCCAGTATAATCGCCCGGTTGCCTTCAAAGCGCAGCTCATCGAGATATAGATTGCGATAAGTTTCAACCAGATTGGTCTGACAATGAAAGTAAAGCGCGCAAGCGTCCGGCCTTGATTTGAGCTGGTCGATGCGGATGGTGCTGCCGCTTTTTGTCTGGTTCGTGAGAAACGACGGCTGTCCCCATTTGAGCGTTTCTTCAAGATCGCCGACGCCGGGTGTTGTTGCCGCAACATCAATTATTAGAGTTCGCAATTCGAACAATCTGGCGCGCATGGGCTCTGGGTAAACAGCATAGACAGCTGCAACATCGCGCGATGGTGCCGCTAGCGAAACGTTCCTGGGGTTCAAGTCTCCGCCCCTTCAGATTTAACATCATTTTCCGCATCCAGGGTCGGCGATGATTGCGCCTGTCTGGCGGTTTCTTGCACGTTGGCTGGATTATCGTCTTGCGCCTGTCCAAGCGCTGTGTTCGATTGTTTGGCTTCTTTACCGGCCTGGGTGCCGGCGGCGTCCGCGTTGTCTTTTATCTCTTGCTCATCCTGAACCACTTGTGACCAGCGCAGGGATTTATAATCAAAGCCGCGCTCAATGGTCGGCTTGATGATCTGAAAATAGGGCGACAGATCGAAATCGCATGGCGCAAACAAGGAGTGGTGGCGAATGTGATAAATCTCGCGGCGGCGGGCGCGGCTGGGCTGTTTTTCAATACTTTGCGCGCGCTCTACGCGCGGCAATATCGGATAGCGGACCGTTTGGAAAGCTTGTGCAATCAAGGTCGAGCAGATCGCCCGGGTCGGCTCGCCTGATCCGATTGAAATCATGCGCCGGCGCCAGCGCGCGGGGATCGGCGGCGTCGGAAACAGATAACGCGCCAGATCGAGAATATTGCGCATGTCGTATTTGTCGCCCAGATGGGAAATCATGAAGGTGACAACGCGCTCGCGGTCGGCCGCCATTAACCCGACGGGGCGGCAGATGCGCGTGTTAAATGATGAATATTTGCCAAGCGGTGCGGCAATGCAGCCCTCGCCCAGATTGACTTCTATCAATTCATTCGGCTCGTCATCATGTGAGGCTGAGCTCAGCCGGTCGCCGACATAAAGTGCCGCGTGCGACCATGTTGACTGGGTCAGATATTTGATGGCGCTAGAAACTTTCTGGCTGCCCTCAACAAGCAGCACATCACCCGGGCGCAAGGAGGCGCGCAGCGTCTCGGGGTCCGACGTGGTAAATGGTTCATAGCCGCTGGTCTCGGTTAAGCGCTCGGCGATTTTGCGGCCGAACCAGTCCAGGAATGTGTCATATCTGCTCATGATGTTCGTCCTGTAACATGATTTGCATCACGCTGCATCGAACAGTTTTGTGTCTGCAATTCTCTGCAATTCTCTGCAATTCAAGGTGATGGGGGGTGGATCATGTTGGGCTTGACACAGGATTTAGAATTATTCTAAAAACACCGACACAGCAAGAGGGGGCGCGGCGTCATGAAATCATTTTCCGATCTGAATGAGAGCGAAATTCTGGCTTTGGCGATTGCCAGCGAGGACGATGACGCGCGCGTCTATATGGCTTTTGCCAATCATCTGCATGATAAATTTCCCGCTTCCGCGCACATTTTCATTGAGATGGCGGAAGAAGAGCACGAGCATCGCCGCTGGCTGACCACGCTGTATCAAGAAAAGTTTGGCGATTTTATTCCGCTGATCAGGCGCGCCGATGTGGCCGGCTTCATCAAGCATCAACCGGTCTGGCTGATGAAACGCATGTCTTTGGACAAGATCCGCAAACGCGCCGAGGTCATGGAGCTGGAGGCTTACCGTTTCTACACGCAGGCAGCCGAGCGGACGGATGACAAGGACATTAAAGCCTTGTTGCTGAAGCTGGCCGAAGCAGAAAAGGGGCACGAAACCCTGGCTGGCAAGCTGGGCGAAACGCATTTGACCGATGACGTGAAACTGAGCGAATCTGATGCTGAAAAACAATTGTTTTTGTTGCAGATCATTCAGCCGGGGTTGCTCGGGTTGATGGACGGATCGGTGTCGACCCTGGCGCCGTTATTTGCCGCCGCCTTCGCCACGCATGATACCTGGCAAACCTTTTTGGTTGGCGCCGCCGCTTCAATTGGTGCAGGCATTTCCATGGGCTTTGCCGAAGCCTTGTCCGATGACGGTGAGCTGACCGGGCGCGGCCATCCGTGGATTCGCGGCACCTCGGCGGGGATCATGACGGCGATTGGTGGTCTGGGTCATACGCTGCCCTATTTGATCAACGATTTTTGGACTGCGACCATATTGTCGATTGTCATTGTGTTTATTGAGCTGTGGGCGATTTCCTGGATCCGTTACAAATACATGGATACGCCTTTTTTGCGCGCCGCGTTTCAGATCGCGGTGGGAGGGTTCATTGTCTTTCTTGCCGGAATTGCCATCGGCAATGCCTGACGCCAGGTTTTGTCCGACTTTGAGATTTGCCAGCGTGGTGTCTGGGCACGGCCAGATAATGTGCGCCGCTCATTTAGGCGTCTGCACCAGATTGTAGAGGTATGGCTCAGGCGAAGCGGCAGGTAGCCGCACTACCCATTTCGCCCGAGCCATACCTACCAGATCCTCCCACTCCCATAACAGAAGTGCCCTCGGAAGGGTCTGGAACACGTTGCACTGCTTGTGTGCGCCAAGCAGGTCATCTGGGAAAAACGGGTAGAAATGTCCCGGAAGCAGAACCTAAACGGTGCCCCCATAGGGTGAAATACGGGGCTCCCCTTATTATTGGGTTCCATGTGGGAAATGTGGGATTATTACCACTGCTACAGATGAGGCGGGGGCCGCTTATCAAACGCAAGCGGGCCCGCCGCTAAGGGCAGGCCGCTGCAAAAGGGCAATATTATAGGGTAATGGCTATAGCGCCCGCTCGTTCAATTACCGTCCGGAGCAATGCCGCATTGCGTCGCCAGCCGGATCAAAGACGCAAAGTTATCAGCGTTTAATTGGCGCATTATCTTTGAGCGGTGAATTTCGACGGTGCGTTCAGAAATTCCAAGCGCAACGCCAACACGTTTGTTTTGCATCCCGGCAAGTAGAAGTTTTAAAACCTGAAATTGCCGATCAGTCAGCCTCGTTTCAATCTCTTTGGCCGACATACGCGCAGGCGCCTGAGCATTATAGTGTGACAGTTCACCAAGAGCGTCCTTCAGCAAAAAGTGGTCGATAGGTTTGGCCAGGCAAAATTCGGCGCCGCCGCGCATGACATCGACCGCTACTTGCATGTCGGGTTGATCACATAGCGCAATGACCGGTAAATCAAGCCGATGCAGGCGTGTATGACGCAGCAATTGCAAATCATCCTGATCCGGCATCTTGATATTAAGAAGTATAATACCAAAACGCAACTCGGCCAGCGCTGCTTTAAAACTTGTCGCGTCGATAAAATTTTGAACAGTGAATAAATCTACGTCGAGCAGGTCGCGTAATCTGCCACCACTGGCTGGATCGTGGTCCACCAGATAGATGGTCCTTTTTGTATCGTTCGTCATTTCCGCACATATTCTTTCTCCAAATCCCGGCCTCGGATATTCCCTAGAGCCTGATCATTTGAAGTGGAAGCCGCCTAGCATTGCCCGCTTTCGGCATGACCAGCTTCCAATTCGAACGTGTCAGTCTCTAAAACAAAGACCTAGAGCATGCCCGGAGTCACCGAAGTGATGCCTTCAAAGTCAAACATGCTCTAGAGTATCGGCAGCGTTTCAGACCAGCCATTGGCGTTAGAATAGATCCCCGCAGATCAATTCTTATACGCAACGGTTTTATGGTCAGAAATTTCGGATTCTACATATCAATCAAATAATAGAAGAATCTTCTCGTTTTGAGGACTATGCTGGGACGCCGCGGCGGTACTTTGACCAAATTTGGACATTGTACTCTCATCTGGGAACAGTACAGTTCATGCTGCGGCGTAGATCCTTCGGTCTTACCCGCGGATTTCGCCGCCGGTTGCTTTGGCGACACTGGCGACAATTTTTTGCGCGACGGCTTCGATTTCCTCGTCGGTCAATGTCTTGGCCAGCGGTTGCAATGTGACTTCAATGGCCAGTGATTTTTTGCCCTCATCTGCCAGTTTGCCGCCCTCAAATACATCAAACACATTGACGCCGCTGATGAGTTTTTTGTCGGCGCTGAGGGCCGCGCGTATGACATCACCGGCCGCCACATCGACATCGAGCGCAAAGGCGAAATCGCGCCGCACCGGCTGCAATTCGTTCACTGTCAGGGCGGGTTTGGCGCAGGTTTTCTTTTTCCGCGCCTTGGGCAGTGCGTCGAGGAAAATCTCAAAGGCGACAACCGAACCGCTGATGTCGAACTCAGCCAAGGTGCGCGGATGGACTTCG
>JAJRRE010000451.1 GCA_024279745.1 Alphaproteobacteria bacterium | reverse complement strand
GGAGCGCAGGAAATTCGCTGTCATGGATTTCTCAAACCCGGTTAATACGGTGAGCGCTGTGTACGTCGTTGTGCCGTTTGAATTAGCTTTGATGAGCACGGTCTTGCGGCCGCCATAGCTGGCGGTAACAACGGCGCAGCGTTTGGCGTTGCTGGGGCGCAATGTGCCCCTGGGAGAGGCGGCAAGACCTCTTGAGCTGGCAGCAAACCCGGCCAGGCGCGGCGCGGCGCTAAGCGCTGAGCGCCGATTGTTATTGTCTCGGCGCGCCGATGTCAGGGCCTTGCGCGCCAGTGCTTCAGAGCGTCGTTGGCGCCGTTTGACATTGCGGGCTGTGTTCGCCTTGGTGGCCACAGAAGTCTGTCTGGCGGCGGTGCGCCGTTCTTTGTTGCGCTGGCGTTCATGATAGGTGGCCAGCTGGCGCGCACGTTCTGCCTGGCGCATGGCCGCTTGGCGGGCGGCGGCGCGTCTTGCAGCTTCACGAGCCGGGGCCAAGCGGGGACGTGCTGCGCGTCTTGGTGCAGGAGGCGCGATGCCAGAAAATCTGCTGGGGCGCGCGGCGCGGCGCGGCGCCGGAACAGCGCTAATACGGCGGTTGCCACGGCGCTCAGCGCGCTGGCGGGCTTGTGCCTTGGCGATTTGCAACATCCTGCCGGTGCAATATTTCTTGCGAAAGCGGCGCGCAACCCATTCGATTGAATTGGCATATTTGCGGTCCACCGCCCAGCGGCCGGCCAGATCGTCAAAACGCACCGGGCGGCGTAGTTTGCGCGAAATCTCAATTATATCGCGCTGCTTGAGCCTGGTGCGCGCTGCCGTCGGATTGCGTTGGTATTCTCCCGAGTAAGCAATCAAATGCTGGATCTGGGCTTTCACGCCGGTCGAGACGTTGGGGAATGTGTTGCCCGGTACGCCGCCGCCCGTTGTGCCAATACCGGCGAAGTTAAAGGCGGTTGTCTTGACGTCGCCCCAGCGGCCACGGCCGGTTCGATAGGTCAGATAATTGGTTTCGATCAGCATCTGGAAAAACGCATAATCCCAGCGAACGCCCAATTCCTCGCCGTGCTTGCGGTAATAAAACGCGATGTTTTTATAAAGACGACGTAATTTCCGGCTGCGGTTGCGCGAGTGCATATAAGCGGTAAGCCGCTGCGGTGTTACGCAAACGGGAACCTGATTGGTGGCGCTGAGACGAATTTCCGGCAGGCGTGGGCGGCGCGCTTCTGCGCGGAACGGCGCAATAGCCAGGATTGCAAGGGCTAAACTTATAACCACGGAAATAATGATGTGTTGCCGGGTGAGCAGAGCATTTAACAGTGGCGACGATGTTGTGGTCGTCATTGCGATATGCCCTCCTGGGCCAGCGATAGGGAAGCGACGGGAAAGCGATAGGGATCAAAACAGGCGTGCGAGGGCGAAGCGGTGTGTGCAGCTCTTTTACGATGAGCGCCGCTCGCTTTGCAGCCCTTGAGGCGAGCATCGCACCCTTTCAAAAGGCCTGGGCCTAGTTTTCAGGACACAGTTTGAAGGCCTGATCTAGCGCCTGGGCCTGATTGGCAAAAGCGCCAACTGTTTTGCCGCCCTTGGCATAGGCAGCGATATAGGCCTGGGTTTCACGCTTTTCCTTGCCCGCATTCACATCAAGCACGGTGTAATTGATAACGCCGTTTGAGACGGCCTTGATGATCATGGCCTTTTGCCCACCATAGCTGGCGGTGAAGACATTGCACTTCAGCTTTTTGCCGGCGTTGCCGGGAGCTGTTGGTGCGCCTGTCTTGGGCAGTACCATTGCGGTTTTTTGTGTGCCGCTCGCACCGGTCGCACCAGATGCTGCGCCGGCATTAGAGCCTTGCTTGCTGTTCAGGACCTTGAAGGACATGCTACTGGAGGCAGTCTGGGCGCCAAGAGCAGATGCAGACTTAACTTTTTCACGTTTGCCGCGCACGACGGCTTCGCGGGCAAAGTTGCGATTCCCAGCAGAATCTGCAGCGTTTGCGGCGACTGCCTGCGTGATGGTGCCGCCGGTACCGCGCGCCTCCGCAATCCATTCAGGATGAGGATCGCGGGCATTACATAATTGTTTAAAGTAACGCTCGCCGGTGACTTTGATGTCGCGCGAATAGCCGCGATCGCCCGGAGACCATTTGGTTGTCAGGTCGGTGAACGTGAGCGGGCGGCCGATGCGGGCGCGCCATTTGTCCAAAATGCCCCATTCTTGTACTTTGCGCGTGCGCTCTGCCACCGGGTTGTCGATTGTAACACCGGCATACATGAGAATATGCTGCAAATGGGCTTTAACACCGTCGGAAACTGTCGCGAAACGCTCGCCCGGTTCGCCGCCGCCTGTTGCGCCAAGACCGGCAAAGTTATTTTGGCCAACAGAAACGTCCTTACCGTATTTGAGATAATTGGTTTCCACCAGCATTTGATAAAACGCCTGATCCCAGCGGATTTTCAAAGCTTCGCCGTGGCGCATATAATCGACAGCGATCTTGGAAAACTTGTCGGCCAGGTTTGGATTGCGTTTTTTGATGAATTCCATCAACCGACCTGGTGTAACGCAAGTGGGGACGGTATTTGACGCAGTAGCCTGGATTTGGGGAAGCTTGGCTGCCTGGGCGGCCGTGCCACCTGCAACGGCAACAGCTGCGGCTAGGATGAGTACTGCTCCAACTCGGCGCATCTTGGATCACCTATGGTTATATTACGCTAGGCGCGGCAAAATTCGCACGCCATTTACAATGTATTTTTATGAAGCAGTAACGTAAACGATTGGTTAACCGATTCGCGCTTCTGCATTGAACCGCGACCTTGGCTAAGATTTAGGGCGTGAGTTTGGGGCTGGTGCGGCCTTAATGTGGCATGGGCGGGCGAATTCGCTCAATCAGCTAATCTCAATCGTTCAATTTCGATCCCGACCGAGCGCGCCTCGGGAAATGGCGCCGGTTTTTCGATTTTGATTTTCGCCGCATAGACCTGATTGTTGACAAGGCAGCTTTGGGCGATACGCTCCGCCAGCGTTTCAATGAGATTAACATGGCCTTGCTTAATGATGGCGTGAATGGCCTCAACGATTTGCCCGTAATCGAGCACATCGGGCAGATCGTCTGAGCGCCCGTCATAATCGTCCTGCACTATTAAATCGACAGAAATTATGATCTGTTGTTGGTATTGTTTTTCATGCTCATAAACGCCGATACTGGCCATTACCTCCAATTCGCGCACAAATACGCGACGGGTTTGCGACACAGCGCTGGCATAGGATAACAAATGCGGATTTGAAGGTTTGTTCATGGCTATTCGCTTGACGTGAGGGGGCTGAAGGTCGTGGCGTTGAAGGTTTAATTGTTCGTGCGGGCCTATGTTCTACCCGACCGAAAGTGCTTGTGAACTAGCATCGCTTCACCCGATTGGCTTGCCTTTTTGCGACCTGTCCGCTGTTGGCGTGGTTTCGCCCGCAGGTACTGGAGCGCCCGTTGGCGCCGGTTCGCCCGTTGGCGTCGGTTCGCTGTGTGAAGCCGCGTGAGCGTGATCGGGCTCTGCCCCTTGCCGGGCCAGATGCTGTCCGCCATCCAAAGCGATCATCTGCCCGGTCATGGCCGGGGCGTCAATGATGAATGCAATCGCGGCGGCGATTTCTTCAACAGTTGTACCATGCCCGAGCGGCGTCGCGCGGCGTTCGCACTCAAAATCCTGGTCGGTTTGGTGGATGCTTTTGAGCACCGGGCCAGGACCAATGGCATTGACACGGATCTTGGGCGCGAGCGCCTGCGCCAGAGTTTGGGTGGCGGTCCACAGGCCCGATTTTGATATTGTATAGGAATAAAAATCCGGCGTCAGATTCCAGATCCGCTGGTCGATCAGGTTAATAACATTGCCAGGTAAGCCGGGCGGTAATTGCGCTGCAAATGCCTGTGCCAGAAACACCGGCGCGCGCAGATTGATTTGCAAATGCGCGTCCCAGCTTTCACTGTTCATGGTTGAAGCGCGGTCATGGCTGAAGATGGAGGCATTGTTGATCAGGCAGCTGACCGGCCCCAGGGCGTCGGCGCAGGCGGGCAACAACGCGCGCACCGCCTCGGCATTTTGCAGGTCGGCAGGCAGGACAGCGGCGCTCCCGCTATCGGCGCGGATCTGGGTGACAACCTCTTCGGCCGGGCCGCTGGAGCTGTTGTAATGCACCCCGACGGCCCAGCCCCGGCGCGCAAAATCAAGCGCCAGGGCTTTGCCGATGCGCTGGGCGGCGCCGGTAATTAGCACAACGGGCCGGTCTAAGCCGGGGTGTTGAGTAGCGCGATCGGACATTAAAGCTGTACTCTAGCGGGGTGATGGTGGCAGAATTTGCCTGCTATAGTGATGTTGGAATGAATTGCCTTGCTCATCTTGCGACTTCACATCTAGCCGTCGCCGTCAAATATATCGCCGATGCCGCCCAAAATGGAACCTTCGCCAATGCCGCCGGTCGCCGGGTTGGCATTGGCCAATATGCGGCCGGACAGGCGCGAGAAGGGCAGCGATTGCAGCCATACATGGCCAGGGCCACGCAATTTGGCAAAGAATACGCCTTCGCCGCCAAAGATCATTGACTTAACAGAGCCAGCGCGCATGATATCGAAATCTATCGACGGCGTCATGGCGGCCAGACAGCCGGTGTCCACATGCAGCTCTTCTCCCGGCGCCAATTCGCGCTCTACAACACAGCCGCCGACATGAATAAACACCCAGCCGTCGCCTTCCAGCCGTTGCATAATAAAGCCATCGCCGCCAAACAGGCCGGTCATGATCTTGCGTTGAAAATGGATGCCGATGGAGACGCCGCGTGCCGCACATAAAAACGCGTCTTTCTGGCAGATCAGCGTGCCGCCCATCTGGTCGAGACGAAACGGCATAATCGTCCCGGGATAGGGGGCGGCAAATGCCACCCGCTGTTTGCCCTGGCCTCGGTGGGTAAACATGGTCATGAACAGGCTTTCGCCGGTCAAGATACGTTTGCCGGCATTTGCCAATTTACCGAAAAAGCCACTTTCACTTTGCGCGGCAGAGCCGTCACCAAAGACCGTGTCCATATGAATGTCGGCGTTTTTGAACATCATAGCGCCCGCTTCAGCGACGGCGCTTTCATCGGGGTCCAGCTCAATCTCAACAAACTGCATTTCCTGGCCGCTGATTTCATAATCAATATCGTCGGCAACTTCGGGCGCGCGCGTGTGGGATCTTGCGGGAATTGGGGGAACGGAACCTGTGGGCGTCATGATATCCTCCGGTATGAGGTAGCGGATCAGTTGACGTGAGTGATGCGTGTATGTGGCAAAATGACGCGCGCGGGCGATGTCAGCTTGCAATTATCACCCTCGCTCTTGTCAGCGGTTAGGGTATATTCTAGACGTTGAGTTAGTGGAATATTTCGTGCTTCGCAAGTTGGTTAGCCAACTGATGGAAGTGGTTGTTCAGTAAAACTGACAATAGACATGAATTTGTTTGAAGATCCTGGCAGGTTAGGGTAGACTGCGTAGGGCAGTTGAAAGGCGTTTTGGACGGGCAATGATCTGAGTGTTTACCATTTCTAGTGTGAACCATTTGCTCCGCAACGAAGAATGTGCTTATTCAACTGGAGAGAATTTGTTTTGCTGGTGATTCCGTTGCCCTCTTAGGCGTCATCAGTTTGAGAGACCAGATTTTTACGCATTTGCTCGGAAACGCTACCCCGCTGCCGAACAAGCGTATTGCTGGTCTCTCTTTATTTTGGGCTTCTTATAGAGTTGGCCTGCCTTGTTATGAGTTTGGCCGTTATGAGTTTAGGCTGTGGCGTGTTTGCTGCCAGCCTTGCGGGCAAGCCGGTACATCGGCATGTTGGGAATTCACTCTAGTCAGTTGAACAATCAGGTTATTTAAAAAATCTCGCCACGAATAAAGTATCGTTACGCGCCACGACTTAATACGAATTAAGCGGCGCCAATTGAACGATCACGCCATGTTAGAGCCGCGATCTGTAACAGGTGCACTTGGCAACGCCGCGCCATCGGTCTTGAACCGGTTTTCGAATAAGAGCGTTGCTGTTTAGCAAACAAGATATTTTTAGCCAAATCCCAGTTTGAAGTTTTCCCCAGGCAAACCGTCTTTGCGTGTTGCCGACTCTGGCGAAGTTGCCTTATCTGATAGACAGACGCCGAATGAGGGGGCGCGTGCTGTGATCATTGCTCTATTAATTTTACTGGTCGGAACGGTCGTTGCGGTTGCCGTATTTTTGGCACCAAATATGATGCCGCGCAACGTCGTCTACGATCTGGTGCCGGACATGCCGTGCGCATTCGGTTATAAAATGTCCTGGATAGCCATTAAGACCGACGACATGGCAAAAGTG
>JAJRRE010000450.1 GCA_024279745.1 Alphaproteobacteria bacterium | reverse complement strand
GCATTGCGACTGGCGCTTTTCTTTAAGTCGTGAAATCACGGCGCGGTGTGAGGCCCGATTGAAACCAGGTGATAAAGCTGTAGATCGAATAAACCGGCAGGTTCACGGCCTCTTGAATGTCGGCGGCATAGGGCACCATGTTCGTGCATTCAAGCACTATCGCGCCAACGTCCGGATGCGTCTGTTTGAACAAGATGGCAGCGTCGACAGTCTCCTGCCGCGCCAGCTCGACATCCAATTGCAGCTCGTTGCCCAGAATTGCCCTGCTGAAGGCGCCGTCCTGCGGTGTGCCGGCGATTGGCGTATCTGGAGCGCAGCCGGCCTTTCGCAGGTGCTGCGTTGTAAGCGCTTCAGCGCAGATCGTTAAGATGCCGACGCGCCCTCCGGGCGGCAAAAGACGCTCAATCAGCGGTACTTGCAGCAAGGACGAGGTCGCCACCGGGACGCCTAAGGCTGCTGCCAATTCGTCTTGAAACAATGAGAGAAAGCCGCAGCTTGTGGTAACGCCGTCGGCGCCATCGGCGATCAGCTCTTTGCCCGCCGCTATGAACCGCTCCAGCAAGCCTTCGCCATTGGCGCGCACAACCCGGTCCGGCGAGGCACCGCGCACAACCTTGTAAAGAACCGGAAACGGCCAGGTCACGGCATTGCCCATGTCGCCGGGAATGCGCGGGAAGCGCGCGTCCAGCATCAAGATGCCGACACTGGCGCCGGTACGGGATTTACCGCCGGTAACAATCATTGTTAGCCTTCTTGCGAAGCTTCTTATCGATGTTTCTATTGTTGCTTGCCGCGAGTATAGAGTTCGGCATAGGCTTTGCCCCTAAGCATTGCCCATGCGGTTAAGCCATGACAGCGCACAAGCGAAGAATTTGTCAATGAGTACAGCTGAAAAAGATAATGGAAAGCATTCGGCTGCGCCCCGCCGCAACGGGATGAGCGCCGCCGAGGCGTTGGCGCCGCGGCTGTGGGCCAATGCGCCGGTCAGCGAACGGGTGGCATAAGTGGTGCAGGCGCGGCAGTTTGAGAAACTACGCATCGCCGTTATTGGTGCCGGGATTGTCGGCGTATCAACAGCGCTGTGGTTGCAGCGCGATGGCCATGACGTTGTGTTGATCGACCGCGAAGGCCCGGCGGCAGGAACCTCCTATGGCAATGGCGGCGTGCTGGCGGCTTGCGGGATCATCCCCGTCAATGCACCGGGACTTTTGACAAATGCGCCGGGGATGCTTTTGCGCGCCGACAGTCCGCTGTTTTTGCGCTGGTCTTATCTGCCCAAACTCCTGCCGTGGCTGACGCGCTATCTGGCCCGCGCGAATGATCACGACACGCGCCATGTCGCCAAAGCTTTGCAGGCTCTTTTATATGACAGCTATGAACAGCATCTGGCGTTGGCGCGCGGGACCGGGGCGGCGCGCTGGCTCAAGCCCTCAGACTATCTTTATGTCTATAAAGACCGCCATGCTTTTCAAAAAGAAGCTTATGGCTGGGCCGTGCGCCGCGACATGGGCGTTGCATGGCAGGAGCTGGAGGGCGCGGCGTTGCAAGATTATGACCCGATATTTTCCGGCACGCGAAATTTTGCCGTGCGGATGGCGGGCCATGGCACAATTACCGATCCAGGAAAATATGTCGAAGCGCTGTGTGCGCATTTTTGCCGCGAAGGCGGCGAACTGCTCATTGCCAATGTGCAGGATTTTGAACGGTCCGAAGGCTCGGTGAGCGGCGTCACAACAGAAGCGGGGCGGATCGATTGCGATGCCATGGTGCTGGCGGGCGGCGTCTGGTCGAAACCGCTGGCGCAGAAGCTGGGGCTCAGTGTGCCGATGGAAAGTGAGCGCGGCTACCATATTGATCTGATTAACCCCTCTGTCATGCCGCGCGCGCCAATGATGCTGGCGTCGGGGAAATTCGTGGTAACGCCGATGGAAGGGCGCATACGCTGTGCCGGCATTGTCGAATTTGGCGGCCTCAATGCGCGCGCCAGCCGCGGACCCATCGCCCTGTTGCAGCGCCAGATTCATGAAGCCATTCCTGGTCTGCACTATGAGCGCTTTGAGCAATGGATGGGGCATCGCCCGGCGCCCTGCGATTCCATTCCCTTTATTGGACCAATTGCTAAGGCACCAAATTGCTATTGCGCCTTTGGACATCATCATATTGGTTTGACAGGCGGGCCGAAAACTGGTCGCTTGATCGCCGACATGATTGCGCGGCGCGTTAACAATATTGATCTGGCGCCCTTCGATGTTTCTCGGTTCACCCGCCAAAGCTTGACACAAAGCCGTTCGGGATGAGCCTTTGCCAGGGCTACGCCATTCAGCTGCCGGATGGGAAAGCTATACAACAACAAACAGGCAGCATGGGAGAGTAACGAATGACACGAATAAAAACTGTGCTGATGGCGTCGGCACTGACGTCAGCTTTGATACTTGGGGCAAGTGCGGCCAGCGCAGCTGAAAAATGGGATATGCCGATGGCCTATAATGACGGCAATTTCCATACCAAGAACGGTAAGCTGTTTGCTGAAGCGGTGAAGGTTTGCACCGGCGGCGAGCTGACAATTACCGTCCATGGCGGCGGCTCGCTGTTCAAGGGCAATGAGATCAAGCGCGCCGTGCAAACCGGCCAGGCGCAGATTGGCGAGCGATTATTGTCGGCCCATGCCAATGAAAATGCGATTTTCGGATTTGACTCTGTACCGTTCCTGGCGACGTCTTTTAGCGCTTCGGAAAAACTGAAGAAAGCCGCAAGCAGCACGCTTGGTGAAATCATGGCCAAGCAAAATCTGGTGAAGCTGTATTCTGTACCCTGGCCGCCGCAGGGGCTGTACTTCAAAAAAGCCATTAACTCGACCGCCGACATGAAGGGCATAAAGTTCCGCGCCTATAATGCGGCAACCGCAAGGCTCGCCGAATTGTCCGGTATGCTGCCGGTGCAGATCGAAGCAGCGGAGCTGGTGCAGGCTCTGGCGACCGGCGTCGCGGATTCGTTTATCTCGTCAGGCTCAACCGGCTATGACAAAAAGGTCTGGGAGCATCTGTCGCATTTCTACGATGCGCAGGCCTGGCTGCCGCGCAATACGGTCTTTGCCAATAAAAAGGCATTCGATGCGCTGCCAAAATCGTCGCAGAACTGCCTGCGCTCTTCGGCATTGCTGGCTGGCGCTGCTGGCACCGCACGCTCCGAGCAGTTGACGGGCTGGTATGTTTCGCAACTGGCGGCTCACGGTATGAAGGTCACGCCTCCTGGCTCAAAACTGAAAGAAGAGCTGCAGAAGATCGGGGCAACCATGTCGGCTGAATGGTCGAAAGCAGCCGGCGCGCAGGGTGCAGCAATTGTCAAAGACTATAAGGCAATGAAGTAGGGACGTGGCTGCGTTACCCGGCGCGGGCGGCGTCGACGTCAGTGTCTGGCGGGGTGTTGAATTCGATGTTGGCCTCTTTCTATTCCCCTCCCCTTGACGGGGAGGGGCTAGGGGTGGGGTGCGGCGAAGTTTAAGATACCATAAATATAGAACACGAATTTTGGCTCCCCGCACCCCCGGCCCTCTCGTCGTGTTGGAAACGCGCGGTGCACGATGTGTTGGAAACGCGCGGTGCACGATGTGTTGGAAACGCGCGGTGCACGATGTGTTGGAAACGCGCGGTGCACGATGTGTTGGAAACGCGCGGTGCACGATGTGTTGGAAACGCGCGGTGCACGATG
>JAJRRE010000449.1 GCA_024279745.1 Alphaproteobacteria bacterium | reverse complement strand
TAATGCAGCGCTTCGTTGACAAAAAGACGAGTGCCTTGATGAAGGGAATGCGCGACAAAGAAGAGCTGTTTGCCGAGGTCGGCGCCGATGGGGCGATCCATGTTGAAAAGCATTATGTTGGCAAATTGCAGGGCTTTTGTTTCTCGCCTGAAGATCACGGCGCCGGCCTTGATAGCAAAGCTGCACGCAGTGCCGCCGCGCAAGTTCTGGGGCCAGAGCTGGCAATGCGCGCGCGCCGGGTCGTAGCGGCCAAGGCCGATGCGTTCAAGCTTAGCCGCGACGGCAAAATCTTTTGGCGCGATGAAGTTATAGCGACGATTACGGCAGGTGAAGATCCGCTGAAGCCGGTTGCGACATTGATTTGCGACGAACATATTGCGCCCAGCGATAAAGAAAAAGTGCAGGCGCGCATTGATCGTTGGCTCAGTGAAACCATTGCCGAGCGGTTAAAGCCGCTTGTCGATCTTAGCAATGATCAGGAAATATCTGGTCTGGCGCGCGGTATAGCGTTTCAGTTGAAAGAAAACTTTGGCTGTTTGCGCCGCGAGGCGGTGGCTGAAGATATTCGCGCGCTTGATCAACCCTCGCGCGGACAACTGCGCCGGCACGGCGTGCGGTTCGGAGCGTTTAATATCTTCTTCCCGCTTTTGCTCAAACCGGCTGCGGCTGATCTTCTGCTGGTATTGTGGACGCTGAAGAAAGGCGCGCAGCACGGTGTGACATTCGGCACGATGCCTGAGCCGCCGCGCCCCGGCCTGACATCGCTTCCCGCTGATCTGAAATTGCCGTCCGATTATTACCGCGTTACCGGTTTTCATTTGTGCGGCCCGCGTGCGGTGCGCGCCGATATATTGGAGCGGCTGGCCGATCTGATCCGCCCGCTACTGGCCTTTAAAACAAAAGACGATAGCACCGACAAACCACCTGAAGGCGCAACCGGTGACGGCGGCTTTACGGCAATCCCCGATATGATGTCGATCCTGGGTTGCTCTGGCGATGAGTTGGGAGATGTGCTGAAAGCGCTGGGCTTCCGCTCAGAACGGCGCGAAGTTAAATCGATTGTGAAAGAGTCAGCCGGTACCGGGATTGCGGCACAGGTCGCGCGCGCTGCGATTGCCGCCGCCATTGCTGCCAGCCCGCAGGCCGAAAAGACCGGCGCTGCTGACGCCCAGACCTCAGGCATTGAGACACAAGATAAAGAAACAGATCAAAAAACTGCCCTGCCAGTCAAGGACAGTCAAACAGCTGCGGCTGGCGAGGGATCGGATAAGCCGGTAGCCGCCGCCGCGCCAGGTGAAGATCGCGAACCGGAGAAAACCGGCTCCGGCAACAGTGATGCCAAAGCGGCAGAACCGGCAAGCGCAGAACCAATGGCCGCTGAACCGGCAACTATTGAGATCTGGCGGCCAGCGCGGCGCAAACCTGCGCCAAGACGCCAACGTGCGCGCGGCCAGGACAACGCACGCGGACGCAGCGACGGCGAGACCAAGGAAAGAAGTCAAAACCGGCGCGGCGGCAATAAGAGCGACGGACAAGCGCAAAACCGGAATAACCGGCAGGGCAGTTCAGGGTCCCAAAGGTCCCAAGGTTCTGGCACCGGTACCGGTTCAGGCACGGCTACGCGCAATGAGCGAAGTGGCGGCGACGGTAGGAATAATAAGGGCGGCGGCAAACCCCGGCACGGCAAGCCAGGCGGGCGCAATGAGCGCTCACAAGGCTATCGGGCCAAACCCTCCGGCTCGGCGGCACCTAAAAAGCGCCGGGTGGCCGATCCAGATTCGCCGTTCGCGGCGCTTGGGTCGTTAAAGAAGGAGTTGGAAAAGGGCGGCAAGAGCGGGGCGGGCAAGAAGGCGGCCAAAGGGGCGAAGGACAAGGAGAAGTCTTCTTAAAATGGGTGGTGCAGTAAGATCCAGCCGCTTAGAGCCTTTGTCGAAAAGCGCGGGCTTGGAAGCTGCCAGCGGCGATGACCAAATTCCCGCCGTTGCACAAACCCAGGGCGGCACCCAGCGGCTCGACAAATGGCTTTGGTTCACCCGAATTGTCAAAACCCGCTCGCTGGCGTCAAAAATGGTATCGGGCGGCAAGGTCCGGGTGAACCAGGTGAGATGCACTAAACCGAGCACGGCGATCCGGGCTGAAGATGTCATTACCGCCATGGTTGGCCGCGATGTGCGGGTGCTGCGAGTGTTGGCACCGGGCAGCCGGCGGGGTCCGGCAAGTGAGGCGATCACGCTGTATGAGGATTTAGTGCCCATCGAGCGGAAAACCTCGGGCAAAGGCAAGGCGAATGATTTGGGCATCATGATTCCCGGCGCCCGTGATCCTGGCAGTGGCCGGCCAACCAAGCGCGATCGGCGCCAGCTCGATAAACTCAGATCCACAGACGCTTGATAAGGCGCCGGCTCATAGCCATTGCTGCGGATCAGATGCGCGAGACTTGTAATTAGCGATTGCAGGGGACATCTGAGGGGTGCGGTTGAGGGTTGCGGTAAACCCAGGCGTGAAATTAACGGTTCAGCCAAATTGGCACGGGACATCGCACCGCGAACATAGTATTGCGACAACCTGACAGCGTGCGGCCGCTCAGAGAAGCTCGTAAACTCCTGCAAATGCCGAGCAGCATATCTGTTTCAATTTTCGACCAATAAATCAGGCACGTAAGCGAATGACCTATATTGTCAACGATAATTGCATTAAATGCAAATACACCGATTGTGTTGAGGTGTGTCCGGTGGATTGCTTTTATGAGGGCGAGAATATGCTCGTGATCCACCCGGATGAATGTATCGATTGCGGTGTTTGCGAGCCCGAGTGCCCGGTTGATGCGATTAAGCCTGATACAGAGCCGGATGTCGAAAAATGGCTGGAGGTTAATCTCGAATTTGCCGAGAAATGGCCCAATATCACAGCGCAAAAAGAGGCGCCTGCCGATGCGGATAAGTTTCGCGATGAAGACGGCAAATTCGACAAATATTTCTCTGATAAGCCGGGCGAGGGTGATTGAGCGACCCAGGTAATGCCAGCTAGAGGCCCGCAGTTTACTGGGCGGTCCGTATTTGCTGAATTGTAGAATTGCTGGATCGCAGATCTGCAAGATTGCAGCTCTACCAACGGCGACTAAAAAATAGTCCCTGACAGCAGGGCCGGACCCAAAAATTTCCGCGCGCCCAAGTCTTAACCTCCTTGCATCGGCAATTTATTGAAATTGCGGAGAAATTTTGCTGTCGATTCGTTAAAATGCAAGCTTGCCCTTCAATTTCTGTGAAAAATGTGTTACATTGCTCAAATAACAGCATTGATTGTGATTTAAATGGCACAATC
>JAJRRE010000448.1 GCA_024279745.1 Alphaproteobacteria bacterium | reverse complement strand
GGCGCCGATGCGGTGAAAGTCGGCATTGGCCCGGGCTCAATATGTACGACCCGTATTGTTGCCGGTGTTGGCGTGCCGCAACTGACTGCCGTGATGGATGCTTTTGACGCGGCGCATAAACAAAATATCCCGGTGATCGCCGATGGCGGAATTAAATTCTCCGGCGACATGGTCAAGGCACTGGCGGCTGGCGCGAGCTGCGTCATGATCGGCTCACTGCTGGCGGGCACCGATGAAAGTCCCGGCGAGACTTATCTCTATCAAGGACGCACCTATAAAACCTATCGCGGCATGGGCTCGGTTGGGGCGATGGCGCGCGGCTCGGCGGATCGTTATTTCCAGCAAGAGGTCAAAGACACTCTCAAACTGGTGCCCGAAGGCGTTGAGGGGCAGGTTCCCTATAAAGGGCCGGCCGACAATGTGCTGCACCAATTGGTTGGCGGTTTGCGCGCGGGCATGGGTTATGTCGGTGCGGCCAATCTGGATGAAATGCGTGCCCGCGCTAAATTTATTCGCATCTCACCCGCTGCCATGCGCGAAAGCCACGCCCACGGTGTCGCCATCACGCGCGAAAGCCCAAACTATCCCGGCGGGCTGTAAGCTGCCGCCATCGTTAATCGTAATAGTCCACTGCAATTTTTGGCCGAACGCGTGAACGGCGCCGCCAATATATTTTGTCCTGCCCCGTTCGGGAAAATCGAAAGAAAAGATCCAATGTTGCAAAGCGCAATTTTGTTACCCGTCTTCGCTCAGGTGGCTTTCACCTTTGTTTTAATGATGTGGATGGGGGTCGCCCGCGTGGGCGCGGTGAACCGGCGCGATGTGCGACTGAAGGACATCGCGCTGGGTCAAAAGAATTGGGGCGATAAAGTTACCGCGATTTCCAACAGCTTCAGCTCGCAATTTGAATTGCCGGTATTGTTTTACGCCGTTGTCGCCCTGCTGGCGGTCACCGGATACACAACCGGCTTCCAGCTGATGCTGGCCTGGGCGTTCGTGGCGCTGCGGATTGTGCATGTCGTAATTTACTGCACGACGAATAATCTGCGCCATCGTCTTGGTGTTTTTACATTGGGAGCGTTTGTTCTCATGATCATGTGGGCCGCCTTGGCCTTGCAAGTTATAAGTGGAGGGGTTTGAGTATGCGCCCGGCGGGACGATTGCAAGCAGCGATAGAAGTGCTTGAAGAAGTGTTTGAACGTCATCAGCCGGCGCCGATGGCATTGGCGAACTGGGGGCGCGCGCATCGTTTTGCCGGCTCCGGCGACCGCGGCGCGATTGGCAATCTTGTTTACGACGCCTTGCGCTGTAAGCATTCTATTGCTGCGCGAATGGGCGAGCAGACGCCGCGGGCGCTGGCCTTGGGGGCCGCCGCAACCAGCTTTGGTTTGTCTATCGAAGAGGTGGCAGCGCTTGCCGACGGCGCGCAGCACGCACCCGCCCCGATCACCGATGAGGAGCGCGCCGGATTGGCGCGCGAACTGGACGCCGATGCGCCTGATTATGTACGCGGCGATTATCCTAACTGGATGGCGCCTGCAATGGTGCAGGTTTTTGGCGAGCGCGCGGCGCTTGAAGGCGCGGGACTGGCACAGCGCGCGCCGGTGGATTTGCGCGTTAATACGCTCAAAGCCCTGCGCCCAAAAGTGCTAAAGGCTTTGGCGCGCTATCGGGCTGAACCGGCACCGCTGACCTTGGCGGGCATTCGTATTCCCGCCACTAGGGGACCGCGCAAGCAGGCGCATGTAGAATCTGAAACGGGTCACGGCAAAGGCTGGTTCGAGGTCCAGGACGCCGGGTCGCAAATCGCCGCGGCATTGTCTGGCGCGGGGGCGCGTGATCAGGTTGCCGACATATGCGCCGGTGCCGGCGGCAAGACGTTGGCGATGGCGGCGCGAATGCAAAACTCCGGACAAATCTATGCTTATGACGCCGACAAGCGGCGGCTGCGGCCCATCTTCGAGCGGTTGAAACGGGCCGGCGTGCGCAATGTACAGGTGCTTGATGGCGGCGAAGAGGAGGCCTTGAGGGCATTGCAAGAGCGCTTCGACGTGGTGCTGGTTGATGCGCCGTGCACAGGCACCGGCACCTGGCGCCGCCGCCCCGATGCCAAATGGCGCTTGAAACCCGACAATATTGAGCAGCGTATCGAAGAGCAGCGCGCGGTGCTGAGCCTTGGTGCGCCATTGGTCAAACCGGGCGGGCGTTTATGCTATGTAACCTGCTCGATCCTGGCCGAAGAAAACACCGATCAGCTGAACTGGTTTTTGCAACAATATCCCGATTTCGAAGTTGTGCCCTACGCGCAAGTCTGGAAAAGTGCGATGGCCAAGGGCGGTGTTTCTTCTGGACGCGAAAGTGACGATGGCGCCCCAGGGGGGACTGGCGAAACTTTAGATGAGGCCGTGCAAGTACCGGTCTCTGCCGACGGGCGCGAGGACGCGTTGCTGCTCACCCCGGCCAGCCACGGCACTGATGGTTTTTACATCGCCACCGTGCAGCGCAAGGAATAGAGTGCAACGCAAGGAATAACGAGCGGCACAAGCAGATCACAGGGCTGCAACGGTTTCGCCAATAAGCTGATCGGCGACCGCGTGCAAGGCTTCGGTTTCGCTTTTGCCTGCGCGCAGCGCGCTATCATATACCGCCAGTTGCCGGTCCGCACTGGTGCCCGATTTGACAATCAGTTTCAGGCGCGCGATTTCGTCAACGCAGCCCAATGCCTCAGCGTCCGGCATGACAAGATCGACCAGCTCGTCAAGCAGCTGTGTGAACGGGACAACTTCGCCAATGCCAAAATCGATCAACCCGCCCGAGGTGCCGTAGCGCTGCGCCCGCCAGCGGTTCTCATTAATTAAGAACCGGGCATATTGCCGCCAGCGTTTGTTGTCCCGCCGCAGCCGGTAGAGCATCCGCATCAAACATTGAATAAGTGCGGCAATGGCGACCGCATCATCGAGCCGTGGCGACATATCGCAAATGCGGCATTCAAGCGTCGGGTAGCGCCCGGACGGTCGCAGGTCCCACCAGATCTTGGTGGAATCTTCAATCAGACCGCTCTTTACGATCATATTAACCGAGCGCTCATATTCCGAAAAACTGGTGAAGTTGGGCGGCAGGCCGGTGCGCGGCAGATTGTCAAAGACCGACAGCCGGTAAGAGCGCAGGCCCGTGTTGAGGCCCTGCCAGAACGGCGACGAGGTCGACAGCGCCAAAAGATGCGGCAGAAAATAGGGCATCTGGTTCAGCAGATCAATGCGCAGATCATTGTCCTCAATGCCCACATGCACATGCATACCGCAGATCAACATACGCCGCGCGATACCCGCCAGATCATGAGCCAGATGGTCATAGCGTTCCTTGTCCGTGTGGCTTTGGGATTGCCACGAGGCGAAGGGATGGGCGGAGGCGGCTATGGGCGCCAAGCCGTATTCGCTTGCAAGCCTGGCAATCGTGCCGCGCAAATGCGCCAGATCGGCGCGCGCCTCGGCGATTGTCTTGCACACGCGGGTGCCGACCTCGATCTGGCATTTCAGGAATTCGGGGCTGACCTGATCGTTAAGAGCCTCCTTGCAGGCGCGCATCAAAGCATCGGGAACGGCGACCAGATCGCGGCTCTCATTGTCGACAAGAAGATATTCTTCCTCAATACCGAGACTAAAACTTGGTTCGGGAATGGACATTCAGATAGTATGGCGCAGCTTGTCGTTATTGCGCAAGATGTTGGCGTCCTGACCTTGCCGGTTGCGCGGACGGCACATTTGTCGTAACCGCTGGGGTATGACAGATACAGTTCTCATCATAGATTTTGGCAGCCAGGTGACGCAGCTTATTGCGCGGCGCGTGCGCGAGCAGGGCGTTTATTCACAAATTGTACCGTTCAATAATGCGCAAAACGCGCTGCATGAGCTTAAGCCCAAGGCGGTGATATTGTCGGGCGGTCCGGCCAGTGTGACCGATATGGACACGCCGCGCGCGCCCGATTGGGTATTTGATCGGGGCTTGCCGGTGCTGGCGATTTGTTACGGCGAGCAGACCATGGTCGAACAGCTTGGCGGCGAAGTGGAGACAGGGCACGCCCGCGAATTTGGCCGCGCGCAAATTAATGTGATCGGCGACACGGCATTATTTGAGGGCGTTTGGTCGGTGGGCGATTGCCCGACCGTATGGATGAGCCACGGCGATAAAATCACCAAGATCCCCGAGGGCTTCAGTGTCATCGGTGCCAGCAATAATGCGCCGTTTGCCGCCATCGCCGATGAGCGCCGCAAATTTTACGCGGTGCAATTTCACCCCGAAGTCGTGCACACGCCAGACGGCGCCAAGCTGATCGGTAATTTCGTTCACAAAATCGCTGGCCTGAAGGGCGATTGGACAATGGCGCATTTTCGCACCAGTTCGGTTAAAGCGATTCGCGATCAGGTGGGCGGCGGCAAAGTGATTTGCGGGTTGTCCGGCGGCGTGGATTCAGCGGTGGCAGCGGTGCTACTCCATGAAGCCATCGGCGATCAGCTGACCTGCATCTTTGTCGATCACGGTTTGCTGCGCATGGACGAAGCGCATGATGTTGTCTCGCTGTTCCGGGAGCATTACAACATACCGCTTGTGCATATTGAGGCGCAGGAGCGCTTCTTGGGACAATTGAGCGGCGTTGAAGATCCGGAAAAAAAGCGCAAGATCATTGGCGGGCTGTTTATCGATATCTTTGAAGAAGAAGCGGGCAAAGTGGGAGATGCAAAATTCCTGGCGCAAGGAACGTTATATCCCGATGTGATTGAATCGGTCTCATTCACCGGCGGGCCGTCCGTGACCATCAAGTCCCATCACAATGTGGGCGGTCTGCCCGAGCGGATGAATTTGAAACTGGTTGAGCCGCTGCGTGAACTGTTCAAGGACGAAGTACGGGCGTTGGGTCATGAGCTTGGCCTGCCTGATCATTTCATCGGTCGTCATCCTTTCCCAGGGCCGGGACTGGCGATCCGAATGCCGGGGGAGATCACGGCGGAAAAACTGGATATATTGCGTAAGGCTGATGCGGTTTACCTCGATGAGATCCGCAAAAGCGGTCTATATGACGAGATCTGGCAGGCCTTTGCGGTGCTGCTGCCGGTGCGCACGGTCGGCGTTATGGGCGACGGGCGGACCTATGAGTTTGTCTGTGCGCTGCGTGCCGTTACCTCAACGGATGGTATGACTGCCGATTATTATCAGTTTAGCCATGAGTTTCTGGGCCGCGCCGCCACGCGGATCATTAACGAAGTGCAAGGCATAAACCGTGTGGTCTATGATATCACCAGCAAACCGCCGGGCACAATTGAGTGGGAATGAATGAACAAAGAGCGGATCTGGCCAGATCGGGGAGCAGGAGCAGGCAGCCGGATCAGCTTTATGCGGGGGCGTTTCATGCCGCGGCCGGGGCCGGGGACGTTTAAGAATTCAGCCGTCACAATCTTCAGTCAGCCCAGAGATTGCCACAGGCCAAGGGCAAAAAATGTAACATAGCCGATCCCGGTTAGCGCGTAGATCAGATGAACGTCGAGAAAGAAATCATATTTGGCGGCGCGCCAATCCCTGGTTTCGCTTTTATCATTCAACTGGGCCCGGCGCCAATCTTGGGCGGCATGATTTGGCGGGCAGCGCCCTTCGATTTCGTGATACCGGCGCCGATAATCTTGCAGCAGGCGCTGCGATACAGGCTGCGCGATTTGCAGCTCACGGCTCAGGTTTCCCCAATCCATGGCGCAGCGTTGAAGATATAACGCCTGGGTCTGGTAATTGCTCAATGTGGCAACGAGCCCAAATCCCAAAATAAAAACCGCTGTGATTTGGGACGAGAAATTGATGAAATTACTCACATCCTTAGGCAAGGTGGTCAGGAAATTAGTGCCGACCAGTGATAATCCGATTTCAAATACTGCTGCCAAAGTGAAAGCGGCAACCGAGGCTTTGTGTTTGGCCTCGAACCGTTCCTGCGCATTGAACCTCGTGCGTTTCATCACACGCAAATCTTTAATCAGTTTTTGCGTGGCCGCATCGATTGATTGGGAGTGTTGTTGCGGCGAGGTGGCATAATCGTTTGGGCCGGGTGCAGACTGATCTGGAACAGACTGGTCTGTGCGGGCAGGAAAAGATTGTGCATCAGGCTGGCGTTCCTGCGGCGCAGGGGGGTGGTGATGCGTTGCAGATCGCATGGCGCCAATCGCAGGCGCGGCTTGTTGCGCCGTAGACAAGTCGGTTTGCATAACGTCGTCGTCAAGAGCGACACGCGTTTCCGGTGAATTGGGCTCTGCCTGGGCTGGGGGGATTGCGGCAGCGGTTTGCTGCTGCTGAAATTCAATTTCGCTCCGGTGGGCATTGGCAAAATCTTCAGTCGTGTCATTCTGGAATTGCTCACGCAGCGGCAATTCGGTTGGAGCCTCCTCACGGCTTGGCGGAACGATCTGGGACGGGGCAACGGCATTGCCAAAGCGATCTTCTTCCACATCCTGCAATTCTTTAATCCATCCGCGAAAAGCTGCTTCGCGCAATTTGGAAATCTGCTTGGAATGATCAGCCATTGAACGCGGGATCTCTTGTGAGTTGTCAAGGACGAGGCGGGCCCACTACGGAGCGACTGCCAGGCTGCCATATCAATACCGTCAATGAGAGCCGGTTTATGTTGGCACACCATCACGACAGCCACTCCATGCTACAGCGATTCGCCAATGCCCTCACGAGCGTTCGCCCAGTTATCAAATGCTGCGGCCGCTATCTGGCTGGAGCCACCCCAATCCTCCGTTATTTTTGTCACCGGAACGCGGCGGCGCATTGGCTGGGCTTTGTGAGCGGTTTCCTTGAGCGATGTTTTTGCCAGGGGAACATTTGAGGAGCGGGGCCGCCGAGATGGATGATGCGGGCTCTCGCGTGATTTTATCCTGACTGGATTTGGCAGTTGGTATCGTTAGATTTTCCCGGCGTTTGCTCCAGCCATAGCGTTTACTGCCGCGGCGGGCATAACGATCATAATTGCGGTATCGATAGCGCCGCTCTGCGAATGGGCGATACCGACGGGCTTGCTTATACCTCTGGCCCCGATAGCGCCAATAGCGATTGTAATAGCGCCGATCATAATTTCGAGACACAAAATACCGCCGTGTGCGGCGCGGCCGCGTATAACGGTCATAACCGCGCTGGCGATAGTTCCGATTGCGGCGCGGGCGCCAGCGATCACGCTTGTAAAAGCGATGCCTATCGTACCGGCTGTCGAGAAATCGGTCGCGCGCATATCGCCGGTATTGCCGGTCATTCCATGACTTGCGGTACTTGCGCTTGCGATACCGCCTGGAATAGCGCCTCTCGGCTGGGCGATTGATCGTGGTGGAACGGCGGTCAGTGGGGCCGGCGTCCTGACTGCGGTGTGCAGCCGGGAGACTATCAGTCGATTTGCGTTCCGTTGACGTGCTGCTGGACTTGGCGGCAGTGGCGCCAGGTCCAATTTGCACCAATGACGCCACTCTTTGCACCGATGACGCCGCTTTGATTGCAGCCGGGGCAGAAACAGCAGGACTCGGCAGTGGCTGCCCTTGCGTACCGTGCCAGATGGAGGCGGCAAGAAAACCGACCGCGCCGGCAAATGCGCCAATTCCAGCAAAAGCTGTTTTACTCATTGCATAATCCCCTCTGTACGGGCCGATACTAAACGGCTATGCAACTATTATACCCTCCATACGTTCCTGTAAAGTTCTTTTTATGTTCTTGACGACAGGATGAAAAGCGTTAAGGTGATTGGGACAGAGCGATGAACAGGCAGGCAAAGACGAGGAGGGGATGATGACCCGAAAGCAGGAACAGGAAAGAGTGCGCGCAGATGATAGGCATCGCTACGCTCCCTACAAACCACAAACCCCGCCAGCATAGAGCCTGGTCGGCCCGGATGGAAGCACATCATGTCGTAGACGTGC
>JAJRRE010000447.1 GCA_024279745.1 Alphaproteobacteria bacterium | reverse complement strand
TTTGCAAGGTCTTTAGTCCTGAAATTTTTGCGCCCATTCGGTTCGAGGTCCGATTGAAGGCGTGTTTTATGCGCTTCCGACCTGGAAGGTCACTTTAACGTTAACCCGATAAGCAATGATCTTGCCCTTCTTATCGACCACCGCAGACATATCGTCGACATAGACCGATTTGATGTTTTTCACAGTTTTTGCCGCCTTCATACTGGCCAGCTGCGTCGCGTCTTCCCAACTTTTTTTCGAATCCGCTAAAAGTTCGATTACTTTCATTACCGCCATAACAAACCTCACCTCATATCTTATTGATTTACCCGTTAACCAAAATGATCAACGCCCATATCCTAGGGGGATTGCTGGCGTTCACAAGCCCTTGTACGCAACATCCTTTATGCCGCGTTTCATTCATTCCTTCGATATTTGAGAATCATTTATGATCGCAATCAACATGCGCGCCGACAACAGGACCCTATATGAACAGCTCACGCCCCGCCCGCTCGGTAAAGCGAATAGCGATTGTGGCTCCCAATGCGTCCAGGTTATTGGCCCATATGGGGCCGCTGCTGCGTGAGCTGATCAACCGGCGCCATCGCCTGTTATGTCTTGCTCCTGAATTCTCCGCAGCGGCGCAAGATGAATTTTCTGATCTAGGTATTGAATGCGAAACGTTCGGCGTTGATAAACATCGCACGCATCTGTTCAGCCACACGGCGACACTCAAGGAGTTGGCCGCACAGCTAAAACTATGGCGTCCTCACATTGTTTTGAGCATTGGCGGGAGAACAGCATTATGGGGTGTGGTCGCCGCGCGCAAAGCCAAGGTAGCGCAGAATATTTGCATGTTCGAGGGCTTGGCGGGCCTGTTGCCCCATGATCTGCCGCCGCTGCCGGTCAACGCGGCGCGCTCAACATTTGCCGGGATCTGGCCGCCGCGCAGCCGCGCCCCGCAACAAACAAAAATTTCCCGCCAAACCAAGAGCCTGAGACGGCGGGCGCTGCGCGGCGCGGATGTGTTGCTGCTGCATAATCTTGATGATTTCCACACCCTGAATAATAAACATCTGCTGTCGCACCAATTAGCCGTTTATATTTTGTCCGGCCACGGCATTGATCTTGATCACTACTATCAAACGCCGCTGCCGGCGCTGGATGAAGGGTTGGTGTTCGCGATGGCCTCCACGTTTCACCGCCGCAAGGGTATTGAACAGTTCTGCGCCGCCGCGCGCAAACTTGCCGAACATGGCGCATCAGCACGATTTTTACTGGCGCCGATCGAGGGGGCGAGCTTTGCTGCCGATAAGGACGAGCTGTCGGTCAGCGAAATTGCTGCGGACTATCCATTTATCACTGTCCTCGATCCGGCCCGCGATCAGCGCCCGGTTTTGCAGACTGCCCATGTGCTGGTGCAGCCATCACATTATGGTGAAGGCCTGCCGCAAATCCTGGTGCAGGCCCTGGCGATGGGCCGCCCGCTCATTACCAGTGACGCTGCCGGCTGCCGAAACACGGTTGACGAACGGGTCAATGGCTGCCTTGTACCCCCTGGAGATGTTGATGCTTTGGCCAATGCCATGAAGTCATTTCTGCGCCGCCCGGATCTGATCGCTTCCATGGCGCGCGCCAGCCGCTCAAAGGCAGAGCGGCATTTTGACGTGAAGGCCGTTAATGCGGAAATAATCGATATAATGCAGCTCGACTGATGCCCGTACTCTCGGGATTTAATCTTGGGAATTAATCTTGGGAAGTTGTTTTGGTAACACGTTCGCCCTGCCCTGACACCGCCGGACACATTATAGGCCCGCGGCTGATACTGGCGTCGTGGATCGGCGTCGGGACGGTGCTGTCGCTTCTCGCAGCCCTTCTGGCCTGGGCCTCGCCCCTGTTCAGCTATGATTATGATCTGAAAGATCTGCCGGCCCTGCCGCTGGCCGCCGGGCTCTCGTTTGCCGGGCTGATCTTTCTAATCCTGCTGCCGCTTATTCGCACATCATTGTTGCAACCGCCAAAGCAGCAGCGCCGCATTCTTATGGTGATCCTCGCGTTCGGCGTAATCCTGCGCGCGTTATTACTGTGGAGCGAACCGGCGCTGGAAGACGACTATCAGCGCTATATGTGGGACGGCGCCGTGACCGCCAACGGTCTCAACCCTTACGCGCGTTCGCCTAAAGACGCCGCTAAACAGCCGCCCGGCAGTCTTGCGCGCGACCTTGTTGAACAATCAGCGCCGGTGCATGAGCGCATTAACCACGCCTATCTCAAAACCATTTACCCACCGGTGACGCAAGGCGCCTTTGCGCTGGCTTATCTCATCAAGCCGTGGAGCCTGATTGCGTGGCGACTGGTTGTCCTGCTCGGTGAAGGCGCGACATTGGGGCTGCTGCTGTTGCTGCTGCGTGAGGCCGGTCGCTCACCCTTGTGGATGGCGCTTTACTGGTGGAACCCGGTGGTGGTGAAGGAGCTGATTAATTCAGCCCACATGGAAGCCATTGTAACGCCCTTTGTGCTGGCGGCGTTCCTGGCCGCGATCCGCGGGCGATTATTGGCGTCCACGACAGCGCTTGGGTTTGCCATGGGAGCTAAAATCTGGCCCGCCATGCTGGCACCGCTGATCTGGCGCAGCGCGGTCTCAAAGCCCAAAGTGTTGGCATTTTGCGTGCTGCTGCTAGCCGCGCTGGCGGTTCTGTGGGCGCTGCCGCCCTGGCTTGGCGGGATTGATAAAACATCGGGATTTGTCGCCTATGCCCAGCGCTGGAAAACCGGCAGTGCACTGTTTCCGCAAATCGAAGCCCTGGCGCACTGGCTGCTCCGCCTTGCCGGGTTGCCAACCTCCTGGGCCCCGCTGGGCGCACGCGGCGTCCTGGCAGCCGTGTTTGGTCTGGCCGTATTGGCACTGGCCTGGCGCCCAATCTCTGGCACTGCCAGTGGTAGCACCAGTGGCAGTGCCAGCATCAGCGGCGGTGGTAGCACTGGAAGCTTAGGCAGCGCCGAAGGAATCGTTCACATCAACCACGCGTGGCTCACGCCTTCAGCCGGCAACCCAGCCGCCGCGCTCGACCTGATGCGCCGGGCTGGCCTGGCGGTAGCGGTTCTGCTATTGCTCAGCCCGTCGCAATTTCCGTGGTATTCGATCTGGCTGGCACCGTTTTTATGTTTCATGCCGTCAATCGGCCTGCTGGTCATTACCGCGATGATCCCGCTCTACTACACCGCCTTCTACTTCATCGCCATCGATCAAAAAGAGGTCTTCCGCAATTCAATTACCTGGATCATCTGGCTGCCGGTCTGGACCATGCTGCTGGGCGAAATATATTGGCGCAGAACCGCATGGCGGCGTTGGGGCAGGGGGAACAGATAACCATGCGTAAAGGCAGCAGGATCGGCGTCGTCATCCCGGCGCAAAATGAAGAGCACGCCATTGCGCGGGTAATCGAGGACATTCCGTTCTGGGTCGATGATATTGTTGTCGCCGATAACGGCTCAACCGACAACACAGCGCAAGTGGCGCAGGGCGCCGGAGCAATTGTCGTGCACGAGGGCGAACCGGGCTATGGCGCCGCCTGTCTGAAAGGAATTGCTGCTCTGCCGCCCGTCGATATCGTGGTCTTTGCCGATGGCGATTATGCCGACCACGTTGAGGATATGGCCGAACTGGTCGACCCGATCCTGCGCGGCACGGCCGATATGGTGATCGGCTCGCGCGCCCTGGGGCAGAGACAAAAAGGCTCACTGACACCGCCGCAAATCTTCGGCAACTGGCTGGCGACGCGGCTGATTGCGCTGTTCTGGTCGGCCCAATTCACCGATCTGGGACCGTTCCGGGCGATCAGCGCCCCGGCATTGCAACGCCTGAATATGCAGGACCGCAACTATGGCTGGACCGTCGAAATGCAGATCAAGGCCGCCAAAATGGGGCTCAAATGCAAGGAAGTCCCGGCCCGCTACCGCCAGCGCATCGGCATTTCAAAAGTCTCCGGCACCGTCAAGGGCACAATCATGGCCGGCTATAAGATATTGTATATGATCGCGTGTCATGCCGTAAAACGTTAGGCGCGGTTGATGCCGCGAAGGGGCGCCAACGGTCTTGGCCGGGCACCTGATCGGTTCGTCTGGAACTTGCATATTGACCAGGGACACGTCAGCCCTTATGTCAGCGCCATGGCCAAACTGGATATCATAACCCTGCCCGACCCGCTGCTGCGCCAGCGCTCCGCGCCCATTGAACAGATGGACGATCAATTGCGCCGGCTGATGGACGACATGCTGGAGACCATGTATATCGCGCCGGGGATTGGACTGGCCGCTGTGCAGGTAGCGGTCCCGCGGCGCCTGCTGGTGGTTGATGTCGGCGCGCCCGAAGACCAGGATGACGACGACGACGAGTTTGAAGATGGCTTCGATAACTATACAGCTGGCAATGCGGATGATGATGATTATGCAGCTGAGGGCGCTGCGACCGCTGGCCGCAAAGTCTCAGGCGCATCGCTGATCGGTGCCGCTGAGGGCAAAGACCCGGCACCGAAAAAAGAGCCGGTCCGCAATCCGATCTGCATGGTTAATCCCAAAATATTGCGCCTGGGCGACCGCACCCGCGCCTATGAAGAAGGCTGTTTGTCATTGCCCGATGTGCTCGTTGAGATTGAGCGGCCAACGTCATTGAGCGTGCAATATATCGACCGGGACGGCACTGAGCAGATCCTGGAAGCCAGCGGCCTGCTTGCCACCGTTATCCAGCATGAGGTTGATCATCTGGACGGCAAGCTGATTGTCGATTTCATGTCGCGCCTGAAACGCGATATGGTGATCCGTAAATTCAAGAAACTGAAACGCTGACCGGCCTGTGCCACTCCTATCAAAGCGACATTTAACGAGCAGCGCGGTTGCGTTGTTCAGCGTCCGGCGTTCCGGCGATCCGCGTTCCGGCGTTTCTCGATTGACAACAAATTAGACCTGAAAAGGCAAGGGGCCAGATGTTGCGCGTAATTTTCATGGGCACGCCGGATTTTTCGGAGCCAACCCTGGCGGCGATCATTGATGCGGGACATGACGTGGTGAGCGTTTATTCGCAGCCGCCGCGCCGCGCCGGACGGGGCAAGAAAAACCGCAAGACACCCATTCATGTTTTTGCTGAAACAGCCGGCCTCAACGTGCGCACGCCCAAAAGCCTGCGCCGCGCGCCTGAGCAAACCGCCTTTGCGGCATTGGGCGCCGACGTTGCTGTGGTGGTGGCTTACGGCCTGATCCTGCCCAAAGCCATTCTGGACGCGCCGCGCTTTGGCTGTCTGAATTTGCACGCTTCTGCCCTGCCCCGGTGGCGCGGCGCGGCGCCGTTGCAGCGGGCGATCATGGCGGGAGATACGCATACTGCCGCTATGGTTATGCAGATGGATGAAGGCCTTGATACCGGCCCGGTCTGCGCGGCGCTGGCCCAACCGATCGGCCCCAATATGACCGCCGGCGAATTGCATGACGTCATGTCGCTCAATGGCGCCGAACTGGTGGTGCAGGCGCTGCAGGATCTAGAGCAAGGAACCTTGACGGCTACCGCGCAATCCGATGACGGCGCTTGCTATGCCAAAAAGATCGACAAAAGCGAAGCGGAGATTGATTTTTTAAAGCCCGCTGTAGACGTGCATAATCTGATCCGCGGCCTGTCACCCTTTCCCGGTGCCTGGTTTGAAATCTCCCGTAATGGCAAGCCCGAGCGCCTCAAGGTTCTGCATAGTGAACTGGTTCAACCAGGCGGCACAGCCGCAAACAGTGGGGCTGCCAATACCGGGCCAGGTACGGTGCTCGACGATCAGTTGACTATTTCCTGCGGCAAGGGGGCTGTGCGCCTGGTACAAGTGCAGCGCGCCGGCAAACGGGCAATCAGCGCAACAGAATTTCTGCGCGGAACGGTATTGGTAAAGGGGCAGATGGTCGGTGGCGGCGTACCAGCACATTTACGATGACGAAATGCAAAGATGTTGCGCCGCGCTGCCAGACAGGTTCAATAGTCCGCATTGAAGGCGATGCAAATGCGCGCCTCAGATCCCTTAAACGGCGTAACGGAATGCTCATAATATGATGGAAACAGCACCATCATCCCGACTTTTGGCGTGATCACGATTTCCGATATTTGATTTCTGGTCGGGTTCATATGCGCGCGCGGCCGGGGATCGGCAAAAATTATCGAGCCGCCGGGCTGATCCCGCGTCCCCCCGGAGCGAGTTGCGGGAACTCTCACATAATAGACACCACTGACTTTGGCATCGGGGTGTACATGCTGCCGGTTAATGTCGCCCTCATGCATAATCACACCCCAGCCCCACATTCGAATTTTCATATCCGGCAGCGGCCCGCCGCCATTTTCCAGATTAAATTTAGTAATAAAATCTTCAACCGCTTCACCAACCATTGTCCGTAGCGTTGCAATCTCCGGCTCATCGCGCTGAAATAAACTTGTATCGGAATGAAAGCCGCCGGTGTTGCTGGTTTGGTCCGCGGTGTTGATTGTTTCTTTCGACAATCGTTTCATGATGCCCGCAAGCCCCCGATTCATCTGCTGGCAATTTTCATATTCGCGGGTCATTTGCAGGGTCGAGAATTGTTTCTCGGTTTCGGCAATGTTCAACTTGGGCGCGGCAATCGGGAGCGTTGGGGAAACAGAAGCAGGCATCATGGATCTCGTTTTTGTCATGAGGTAGCGTGGTCACAGCGCGTAACAAAAACATGAATTAAACTGGTTTAATACCAACAGAACGATCACGGTGTTTCAAACCGGCGTTATACATATTAAAGCGCGAAATGATCTTGAAAACTTTATGCCCATTTTGACAACAAGTAGAAATCTTCTTCACGAAGATTGCGATGTCGCTCACGTTAATGCGAACAACAATTGCACAGCCAGATGTCCCATCCAATCTATACTGGGTAAACTGACCACTAAGGCAAAAACCTAGAAAGGAATATAAAAATGAAATTACTTCTCGCAGGTTTGGGCGCGCTGGCGATTACGGGACTGGTTAGCCAGCCGATCTATGCCGATCATTCGAAACGCTCGAAATACAAAAATCACTCTTACTCTCACAAAAAATCAAAACGTCATCACAAACGCCATTGGCGTTCACGGCGTGACAGCTATGAAGCCATTATTGCCAACGATCTCGATCCGTCAGGAACCTATAGCGGCTATCCAGACTGGGCGCGCATTGCCCTGTCGCCCAAGTTCACCGGCCGCAATTAGAATAGCGGACACGATTGAGCGAAAACTCGACGTTTCACCCTCTACACCCTCGCCGTTTGGAAACGATCCGGCGTGATATGGTATTATTTGAAAAATGCCCGCTGCACCCAATAATCCGGCGGGCATTTTGCTGCGCGTTCGCGAAACCAACCAGTGGGCAGGTCAAGACGCAGCGCAACCAAGACTCGGAGCCCGTTTTGGGACGCTCACAAAAGCATCAAGCGCCAGGCGGTTAACCTACAACCTACTAAACCGTTAATCATTGTTAACGAATGGGTGACGCATTTTCCTGCCCTGGGTTTATGCTACGTTTCAAATCCAACCCCGATGGGCAGCAAAATTTGGCGGACGTCGGCGGGAGCACTTGGCCCAACGCAAATGGCTAATTGCTTCTTCAGGCTCAAACGGCTTCCCCACCCAATAAATTTTGAAAAATACTCACGCAACACATCAGTTCAGTTAAGGAGTTCAACATGCACCGCATATTCATATCGAAAAAATCGCTCAGTCTTTTTCTGGCAGTTTCAACCATCGTGACGGTCCTGCCCGTGGCCGGGACTTTGTCGGCCGCCGAGACAATACGCATTGAGACGCGCCCGTTTTACGGCGCCACCATCACCATTGAAGAAGGCGTGCGCGTTTTTCGCGCGCTTCCCGCAGACCGGCGCGTTATAATTAACCCGCAAGGGGCAACGCCGCTCAGCCTCAATTTCGATGAAAGCACCAATGTGACTCGCCGCGCGGGCCGCAATGACGACGATGAGCGCGATAGCCTGAACGAGCGCTTGGACGACTAGGGCGCTTGGAGACGCTCAAATGAGACAGCTGGTGCCGTGAAGGGGCTTGCACCCCAGGCGCCGGGATTGTAGGGGTGGGACTTAGCTGGTTGCGCAGCCGTTTGTCATTGTGACAGAACCAGCCAAGCCAGCTGCGTTACCTTGACTTTCCCCTTAGCATCCCCTTGCCCCAGCACTCCGGCCCTTCCCCATGTCCGCCCTGCCCCAATCCAGTGACACACCAACTCGCTTTCGCCTGACCATTGAATATGACGGCGCCCCTTTTTTTGGCTGGCAAGTGCAAAAAAACGGCCCGTCTGTGCAAGGGGCGATTGCCGATGCGGTGGCTAAACTAACCGGGACACGCGTCATCCCGCGGGGCGCCGGGCGTACTGATTCAGGCGTCCACGCTTTGGGCCAGGTGGCGCATCTGGATCTGACCAAACCCTATGACGCCAATACGGTGCGCGAGGCGCTCAACCATTATCTAAAGCCGAACCCTATCTCGATTTTGGACGTGCGTGAGATGGACCAGAGCTTTGACGCGCGGTTCAGCGCGCTTGCCCGTCATTATCGCTACCGCATTTTAAACCGCCGCCCCCCCGCCACCTTCGATGCGGCGCTGGTCTGGTGGGTGTCGCGGCCGCTCGATGTGGCGGCGATGAATGAGGCGGCACAGCTTTTAGTCGGCACCCATGATTTCACCACCTTTCGCTCGACCGATTGCCAATCCAAATCGCCGATCAAGACGCTTGCCAGCTTAACCGTCAAACAAGTGGGCCGCGAAATTCATGTGGAAACGTCAGCGCGCTCCTTCATGCATGCGCAGGTGCGCTCGATGGTCGGCAGTCTAAAATTGGTGGGAGAAGAAAAATGGAGTGCGCAGGATCTAACCGCCGCCCTGGAAGCCACAAAGCGCACGGCTTGCGGTCCTGTTGCTCCGGCACGCGGGCTATATTTCGTGAAAGTGGACTATCCGGCCGAGTTTGCCGAGTGAGTGGTTTGTTTATACTTCCCCGATAAAGCGAGCCCCATCACCAGGGCGATCAGCAGATAGAAGTGGCGCCAGTGATCGGTATCAATAATTAGTCCCTCGACCAATGTCCCGATATAGGCGCCGTAAACCACATGAAACAGGGGCATGGTCGGCACGCGCACAAAGGCATGACGCAGGCCAATGAAAAGTGGCACCAACACCGCGATCAGATAAGCCCAGCCGCCAATCCAACCGGAGTTGAGAAACATCGACAAATAGACATTGTGCACGTCCTCATGATGATAATTGGTTTGAAACTCCGCCGCGCCTAATCCGAGTGGATGTTCGACGATTAAACCGCGCGCTTTATCCTGACCGGCAAAGCGGCCATTGGGACCCACATCATAGCTTTGCGACAGGCTGGCACGCTCTTGCATCAATGACGAAATTTTATCGAATTGCAGTGCCACCGTACCTATGATTGCCAGCGCCATCACACTGACCATGGCCATCGCCACCAGCTTGAGCCGACCCACCTTGCGCCGCTCCATAACAAAAGCGAGATAGGCATAAACCACGAGACTGACGGCAAAACTGAGCCAGGCACCGCGCGAGAAACTAAGCAGTAACCCCAGCGCCAAAACCCCAAACATCGCCAGCGGCAATAGCATTTTGCGCGGGCGAGCCTGTACGATCAGATTAAGCGCATAAAGAGCGGCAAACCCGACAAACGGGCCAAACACATTGGGATCCTTGAACGGCCCGGCAGCACGGCCAAATTTCGTAAACAGATCGAAGGCACCCGGCAACAGCGAAAAATATCCGATCAACCCGGCAAGCGCTGCAATGGAGGCGGCAATCACCTGGGCGTTCATGATCACCAACGCATGTCTAAACGGCCGATGGCTGATAAAGGCGCTGAGGACAAGCATTCCCGTGACCAGAAACAGTGTCACGGTTGTATGGGTGACCGGTATGCCCAGCGTAGCGCTTTGCGTCGCGGCGCCATAACCGCCAACGACAATAATCAGCCACAGCACAAAATACAGGAGGTGCGCCGGCTTGAACGGCGCCAACCCAACAAGCGGCAACCCGACAATCAGGCACATCATGAACAGATCAACCGGCGCCGGCTCGGCAAAGACCACAGCGCCCATGGCGATTGTCAGCCACACCAGCACCAGCGCCAGCCGGTGAACCACGCTAATTGGCCGCTCGCGCCCTCCGCCGGCGAACAAGCTGGCAACCCGCCGGTTGGGCTTCGCGTTTTTGCGCCGATCCCCAGCGGGCGAATTGGACGCCCGGTGCGCTGCAACGTTTAAAATTGTGGCTTGTCTAACTGACACGTCTGTACCCGCTCAAGCTACCCCTGACAGAACGGCAATGGCACAGCGGACCACAGGCCGCCATCAGCATTTACCTGCTGCGACGGATCTTGATTCGATAACTGCGTGCTGACAAATCCCACTGCCGCACATTGCCCGGGTCTATCGTAGCAAAAGCGCCTGAATTTAAGGTTTGCGCAAGCCGTCGCCCGAACCAAAACCCGCTCGTATGGCTAATAGTCCGTTAACGACAAATGAGGGCTCGGCTCGTCATCATAAAGGGGGGCATGGGCAAACGGCCACTTGGGCGCGAGGCTCTTCATCATAAAGGGGGGCATCCTCAGATCACAGTTTATAATTTGTTGGTTTGCAGACTTTCAAATTATAGGAGAAATGAGGATGCCTTCGTTTGATCTTACGCTCAATTTGCACGGCTTTACAATCACCAAGACC
>JAJRRE010000446.1 GCA_024279745.1 Alphaproteobacteria bacterium | reverse complement strand
GACTATTGATCCCCACATTCATTGGCGTCACCGTCGCCTCTTTCGGCTTCATTCGCCTGCTGCCGGGCGATCCGGTTCTGCTGATGGCGGGCGAGCGCGGCTTATCGCCAGAGCGGCACGCGGCACTGCTCAAGGAATTTGGTTTCGACCGGCCGCTGTGGGTGCAATATTGGGACTATTTAAGCGGCATATTCCAGGGCGATCTGGGCTTTTCCCTGGTTACCAAAAACCCGGTCATCGATGAATTTTTCACCCTTTTCCCAGCCACGGTGGAGCTGTCGATCTGCGCCATGATCTTCGCCGTCGCGCTCGGTGTTCCCGCCGGCATGTTCGCTGCCGTCAAGCGCGGCACCGCTTTCGATCACACGGTCATGGGCACGGCGCTAATCGGCTATTCCATGCCGATCTTCTGGTGGGGGTTATTACTCATAATTTTCTTCTCCGGCATCTTGCAGTGGACGCCTGTCTCGGGGCGCATCTCGCTATTGTATTTCTTTCCCGACGTCACCGGCTTCATGACCATTGACGCGGTGTTATCGGGCCAGAAGGGCGCGCTGAGATCGGCGCTGTCGCATCTCATATTGCCGACCATAGTGCTGGGCACCATTCCGCTTGCGGTGATTGCGCGCCAGACCCGCTCGGCCATGCTGGAAGTACTAAGTGAAGATTATGTACGCACCGCCCGTTCAAAAGGCTTATCGGCTTTACGTGTGGTTGGTGTCCATGCGCTGCGCAACGCGCTCATTCCCGTCATCACCACCATTGGCCTGCAAGTGGGCGTCCTATTGGCCGGCGCGATCCTGACCGAGACGATCTTCTCCTGGCCGGGCATCGGCAAATGGATGGTCGATTCAATTTTCCGCCGCGATTACCCTTCGGTACAGGGCGGCCTTTTGATGATCGCGCTGATTGTCATGATCGTTAATCTGATCGTCGATCTTCTCTACGGGCTCATTAATCCGCGCATTCGCCATAAGGAGGGTTGAGGGAAATGAGCAAACCAGTCGATACCGATAGGACAGCCGCACCAGCATCTGATGCGTCACCGACTGCACCAACCACGCCCATAGCAGCACCTGAGCCGCTGGACGCTCGCGGCGGCGGCACCCGTGCAGTCCTGAAAGAGTTCTGGCATTACTTCTCAGAAAATCGCGGCGCCGTAATCGGGCTGTGGTTTTTCACCGCTGTGTGCCTGATCGCGCTGCTCGCCGACATCGTCGCGCCCCATGGCGCCATTGAACAATACCGCGACGCTCTGCTGCAGCCACCCGTCTGGCAGGAGGGCGGTGACTGGCGCTTTATACTGGGCACCGATGCGGTTGGCCGCGACATGCTCTCGCGCCTGATCTATGGCAGCCGCTTATCATTATTTGTCGGTATCATCGTTGTAACGTTCTCGCTGCTTGTCGGTGTTGTTGTTGGACTCGCTGCCGGCTTTATCGGCGGGGCCTTCGACACCATCGTCATGCGCATCATGGATATCGTGCTGGCCTTCCCCAGTCTGCTGCTCGCGCTCGCCCTGGTCGCCATATTGGGTCCCAGCCTGACCAATGCCATGATTGCTATCGCCATTGTGCAGCAGCCGCATTATGTGCGCCTGACCCGGGCCGCCGTCATTGGCGAGAAGGGCAAAGATTATGTGACGGCAGCGCGCGTGGTCGGTGTTGGCCCGTTGCGCCTGATGTTCATGACCATCTTACCCAATTGCATGGCGCCCTTGATTGTGCAGGGCGCTTTATCTTTTTCAACCGCCATATTAGATGCCGCAGCGCTTGGCTTTCTGGGTATGGGCGCACAGCCGCCAACGCCCGAATGGGGCACGATGCTGGCCGAAGCGCGCGAATTTATCCTGCGCGCCTGGTGGGTGGTGACGCTGCCCGGCCTGGCGATTTTGCTGACCGTGCTGGCGATCAATCTCATTGGCGATGGTCTGCGCGACGCACTTGATCCCAAATTAAAGAGGTCCTGAGATGGCGCTGCTGGAAATCGAAGATCTCACGGTAGAATTCGCCACGGCCGGCGGTGCATTTCGCGCGGTTGACCGGCTAACGCTGCAGGCACAGCCCAGCGACGTGCTGGCCATCGTCGGCGAATCCGGATCGGGCAAATCGGTCGCCATGCTGGCCTTGATGGGCCTGCTACCGTGGACCGCCACCGTTAGCGCCAACCGGCTGAACTTTGACGGCGCCGATCTTTTGACCATGGACGCACGCCAACGCCGCCAGATCATCGGCAAAGACATCGCCATGATTTTTCAAGAACCCATGTCCAGTTTAAACCCGTGTTTCACCATCGGCTTTCAGCTCAGTGAAGCCTTGAAGGTACATCTTGGTTTATCACGCGCAGAGCGCCGCACACGCTGTCTTGAGCTGCTCGATCTTGTCGGCATCCCCGCACCTGAAAAACGCATCGGTTCCTTTCCGCATCAATTGTCCGGCGGCATGAACCAGCGCGTCATGATCGCCATGGCCATTTCGTGCAACCCCAAACTGCTGATCGCCGATGAGCCGACCACGGCGCTAGACGTTACCATTCAGGCGCAAATTCTAGATCTGCTGCTCAAGATACAGCGCGATACCAATATGGCGCTGATCCTGATCACCCACGACATGGGCGTCGTTGCCGAAACCGCGCAGCGCGTGAGCGTGCAATATGCCGGACAGAAAGTCGAGGAACAGCCGGTGGCCAACCTGTTCGACGATCCCCATCACCCCTATACTGCCGCCCTGCTCGCTGCCCTGCCCGAGCGCGCCCAATCAAAACATCTGCCGTCGATCCCCGGTGTTGTCCCCGGCCAGTTCGACCGCCCGAAGGGGTGTTTGTTCTCGCCGCGCTGCACATTTGCCGCCGCCAAATGCTTTCAGGACCAACCCACTCCGGCAGCCAGCGCTCACGGCGCGGCGCTATGCCATTTCCCCCTCAGCAAAGGCGTACCGCTTAATCATCCGAGCCAGGACACAGCAAGTCCATCCGCCGGAGCACCCCCGCAACCTTCGACAAATGCACCAACTTCGCAGGTGCGCTCATGAATAAAACCGCACCCAAAGACGACATTGTCCTGCGCGCTCGCGATCTTAAAAAACACTATCCGGTATCGCGCGGCATGTTCAAACAACCGGCCATGCTGAAAGCGCTGGACGGCGCCAGTCTGGAGCTGAAACGCCAAAAGACGTTGGCCGTTGTCGGCGAATCGGGCTGCGGCAAATCCACTTTGGCGCGGCTTATTTCAATGATCGAATTGCCAACTGCCGGCTCAATGCAAATTGCCGGACAGGAGGTTGCCGACGCGAACAAAGCCCAGCTTCAGACCTTGCGGCCTAAAGTGCAGATTGTATTTCAAAACCCTTATGGCTCGCTCAATCCACGGCAGAAAATCGGCGCGGCTCTGGAAGAACCACTGGCCATGAATGGCAGGGGCGATAAGCGCGAGCGCCGCGCCAAAGCACAGGACATGATGCGCGCCGTTGGCCTACGCCCGGAACATTATGAGCGTTACCCACATATGTTTTCCGGCGGTCAGCGCCAGCGGATTGCCATTGCCCGCGCGCTGATGCTCAATCCCGATGTG
>JAJRRE010000445.1 GCA_024279745.1 Alphaproteobacteria bacterium | reverse complement strand
GTCCCTCGCCAACAAAACACCTGAGGAGTTTAGAGACCATGCCATAAGCCTTGCCATCACGACCACGAACAGACAATATCAACCCCAGGGACTCTCGTTATAACTGGAGGGAAGTTGGGTCTCAGGTCAAAAGTCTTGCAGATTGATCGCTCCAGTGTGCGGTATCGCCGTCGGCGCCCCGATGACGCGCCGGATCGCGCCCGCATTCGAAACCTTGCGTTGAAACGACGGCGGTTCGGCTACCGGCGTCTGTATCTGTTGCTGGCAAAGCAGGGCTTGGCAATGAACCAAAAGCGGTTCCGCCGGCTGTATCGCGAAGAAGGCCTAACTGTGCGCAAAAGGAGCGGTCGCAAGCGGGCGGTTGGCACACGCGCGCCGTTATCGTTGCCGTTGAAACCAAATGAGCGTTGGTCGATCGACTTCGTTGCTGATCGCTTCACGGACGGGCGCCCTTTTCGCATTCTGTCCCTGATTGACGATTTCAGCCGCGAATGCCTGGCGCTCATACCGGACACATCCTTGCCGGGCCTGAGGGTTTCGCGCGAGCTGGACAGCGTCATCAAACGGCGGGCAAAACCCAAAACCATCGTTTCGGATAACGGCACCGAGTTCACCAGCACAGCGATATTGAAATGGAGCGCGGACAATAAAGTTGACTGGCATTATATAGCGCGTCCGTGTGGAGCACGGCTTCGCCATGACGCAAGCCCCAACAAAATGCATTTGTTGAAAGTTTTAACGGACGCCTGCGCGATGAGTGTCTGAACGAGACGTTGTTCTCGTCGCTTGATGAAGCCCGCGCTCTGCTGGCAGCCTGGCGCGATGATTATAACAGTGCCGTTTTAGCGTTTATAGCGCCGCTTAGAAAAGGAGATAACGTAGCCTGTGGCCATGATGCGCTTGGTGATCAGGTCAGTATTTCAGCGTCTGTGTGGGCGCGCTGCAACAAAGCCCGCGTGGCCGGGTTCACGAGGTGCTCAAAGCGCGGATGAATGGCGACATGCTGGCCTGCGAGCAGATCTCCCTGGCGGGCCTGAATGCCGAAAGTGGTGTGGTGGAAAGTTATTTTTTTGCAAACATATCCAGAACCTCTTTTGCGGGCAAGGGTACGAACAACTTATCGCCATTTCCGAACACAATATGACATTCTGACTGGAATCGCGGAGGCGTCTGAACATCTCTGACTTGCTCAGGGTTAATGTTGTGGGTGAGATCACCTATGGAAAGCGTTACAAATTTAGTCATGGTGCGCCTCCTTCTGTCTTTCTGTTTCGATCCATTCAGTAAGTTGGATTTGCTGCCAAGGGTCAAGGGCAGCCAAGCGCTTGATCAGATCTTGCGTTCCGCCATATTCCAGCACGGCCAGCCCGATGTCATCGCCAAACAGGCGGGCGGCCGGATCTAGATCGAGGCCGTCGGTTGCCGCCAGAATGTCGGTTAATTGTGTATCGCTGAAATGACCTGCAATCGGCTCTGAGCGGCGCAGCGCCTCCCGGTAGCGGTCCACAATGGATGACACACGGCCCGACAATGAGCGATTTGATGTTGCCAGATAAGTCATGACATGGGCCGGAAAATGGACGTTTTTTCGTGCTCGGCGTTCGGCCATGTTGGTTGCTCCTGTTGCCCTGCGGCGTGATCGCCGCAGGGGTGCTTGTAAAAGTGATTGCGCAGGTGTGTCAAATCGCAAATCTGTTCCATCATCCCGGCTCGCTCCAAATAACTTGATCCGTTCGAAAATAGGTTCAAGATATGGCTCAAGAAGAACACTAAGATCGCTGATCAGTTCTCGCCATTACCGCCATAAACACGATAGCTCGCGGCGGTGTCCGTTGCGGTGTCGTTAGCCACTATCAATGACATAAAAAAGCAAACTAGCTTCTTGAACAGTTTGCCTATTTTTTTAATGAATACCATTTCCAGAATTGCGATTGTATGCATTACTTTATTCCCTCCCAACTGTGCTGGCGGCCGGCTTAACAATGCGGCTCCAGATGCTACGCTTAACGCATTCGTAGCCGCATTTTTTGGCGTTCATTGCCCTGATTTCATCGGCACATTGTGTTATGGCATTGGCCTTGGCTTGTTTTCTGCTGGCGACGTGAAGGTATCAATCCAGACCGTACCGCCATGAACAAGGTAGATGTAAAAAACTGTGCAGAATATGGTGTCCCTACTCAATGAATACTTGGTGGTTATCTTTGATCCAATAGCCATTGCAATTGAGGTCATGGGCGATGCCGTTATAGTTAATATAGTTGGCCAGATGCTCAGAAACATCATAAAGCTGTTCGGCATTGTCGCTTAGGATTTTGTGGATGCTTTGGTATGTATCGCAAGCCAATTCAATCATTTCGCTGACGGTTTTGTCGCGCGCGTAGGACGTGCCAACATAGCCTCAATAATCGGCGATAATTTCCGGGCCATGTGCGCTGAGTTCATCAATGGCTAGTTCGTCAATGTCGCAGAATTTGGCTATGGTTGTCAGGCCGCAATATTCGCCGACGTCGTAGCATTCAAAGCCTTAAAGATCATGGATAGTCCATTCTTCAGCATTGGAGATTGGTGAGGCTTTCAACACAGCGTTGATGTCGTCTTGCATAAAGTTAACATCGCAACTTGCGTCAATCCATTTGCCGTGCAACTCGCCATTATTGTAGGCGGCCAAGAACGCAACATAAATGCGTTTTTCGATTGTCATAGTCTTGGCTACCTGCGACTTCTGGCACGATACTGATCGACGCGCCTTCGCCAGCGTGCCGATCAATGACCACGTTGAGAACATGCGCCTCAGCTCTCAGGACTTCATGATTTGGCTGTCCGGGCAATGCTATAAAAACTGCAAGAACCGGTGGGCGAACAACTCATGAAAGGCGTGTTGCAGGTCCTGGAAGCTCGCGCCATTCATGATGGCCCCTGCCATGACACCTTCCTGCGCATTGGCGGCAAGGACAACCGCATTTATCTCGATCTTGGCCAGCCCGATTGGCGCGTCGTTTCCATTGGTTCTGACGGTTGGCACGTCAACCGACAGATGCCCATTGAAAGCCATTCGCCCATCCCATATGGCGCCGCTGCCACTGCCGGAAGGCGGCGAGTTACTCAAAAGCCAATTGCGTCCGCTTCTGAATGTGGCCAATGAGTGCGACTTTCGTTTGATTGTTTCCTGGCTGCTGACCGCTTTTCGCGATGTTGGCGAATATCCGATCCTGTCGATTAACGGCGAACAGGGATCGGCCAAGTCGACCCTGGCGCGCATGGTCCGTGAATTGATCGCCCCGAACAAAGCCGCCAACCGGGCCGCCCCGCGTGATGAGCGTGATCTAGTGGTTGCAGCCTATAATTCGCGGGTGATATCGCTCGATAACTTAAGCGGTCTGCCAGCGTGGCTGTCCGATGCCTTATGTCGGATGGCAACGGGCGGCGGCTTTTCGGCGCGCGCCCTGCATACGGATATGGATGAAGTCGTTGTTGATTTGGAAAACCCGATCATTCTCAACGGCATTCCAGAAATGGCCGGGCGTCCGGACCTGGTTGATCGCTCGATCATGATTTCGCTGCCGCTAATCAAGGACAAGGCGCGCAAATCAAAAGCCGAGTTATGGCGCGACTTTGAAAAAAAGCGGCCCTCCATCCTTGGCGCGCTGCTTGATGCTATATCGGCAGCCCTGCGCAATCTGCCAGATGTGACCCTGCCATCCATGCCACGCATGGCCAATGCCGCCCTTTGGGTGACCGCCACGGAAAGTGCTCTTGGCTGGGCGCCCGGTACCCACGCCCAGGACCTCAGCGCCAACCGGCGCAAGGCAATTGAGACATCTTTAGAGAATGAACCCGTTGCCATTGGCATCATGGAGCTGGTCCTGCCCTGGACCGGCACGCCTACCGCCTTGCCTGAGAAACTGACCGGCAAAGTTCCCGGCATTCCCAAAACCGTCAATGCCTTGGGCATCGCCCTGGCACGCATCAAACCCGTCCTCGCCGAAGTCGGCATTACCATCGACAAAAAACGCGGACGCGAGCGCTCGATCACGATCAGGAAGGTTGAGGGTTGAGGGTGCATAGAATCAGCCTCACATCAAAACCTTAGGGACCGCTTTTCCTCGGTCGAATTTTATTCTAACTCAATGCAATTGCCGCCGGCGATTCACCGCCGCGCACTGTAATTGCCCACAGCCTTATTCTTTCGTTGTTTGAAACAAAGACGTTAGTGAAATTGAACCATCATTCCTCTTTACCGAATGGATTATTGCGACAACCAGCATAGAAAACTAAGTTTGCAAATGTCGCACGGGCTGCAGTTGCAATGCGGGACAACTGAATTGCATTGCTTTCGAGTGCTCCATTTTGCTTGGCGATTGGATAATTTCCTGGAAGAAGAAAAATTCGCCCTTCAACCTCTACACCGTGCCCCGTCGTATAAATAATTGCCACATTTGCGGTTGATGAGCGCACGCTAAAAGCTTGCAATATGGTCTGCATATTTGAATACTCTGGATCGATAAATTTTTCGGTCTCGAAACCGGCATTGGCTAACGTGGAGGCTATACGATTCGCATCACGCATTGCGCCGGGTAGTGACTGAGCTCCTCCAGAAGATGAATAATCTGAAAAGACGATAACCATTGCTACGCGTTTCTCAACTATCGCCCTAGGTTTGATTGCCCAACTGGTAAGTCCGGTTCCAGACGGCACGTCTGCACGCTGAAACCCACCGCTCTTGAGGAATGTAAGGCTTGCCAATTGGGTTGGAAATTCTTGGAAATACAATTTTGAACGGGATAGCAACTCGATCAATGCGCTAGCAAATGGATTCCCCCCTCCTTCACCTTGGTCGAGAGTAAGGTGACCCGATTGTGATGCATGGAACATCAGAGGCGACGGAGCATTCTGGGCGTCAGCAGTGTTGAAAACCAGTTGCATGGCTTGAACGAAGACAAGAGTGGATAGCAGTCTCACTTTTTTTATTCATTGTAGCCTTCTATATTTTTGTGACCGAGAACTATAGCTGAGGCAATACCACCCCACCTGGCTATCCTAACTCAACCAATGATCCAGTCACAGTGGGCATTTATGTACCGCGGCAATGAACCAGCGAGATTTCACCAGGCAAACGACCCAGATCGGTAGCAAATGGTTGGCGTCAGAGCAATCGCCATTTATCAGACCACGGTAGCCGTTTATTAACTCTGCTGTGTCATCTATTGCCAATACTACTTCTCTTGTGATCTGCGTATCAAACTAAATTATTGGTGGCGTCTGCATGTTGTCTTTTTTTCAAGTTGATCTCGAGCCCGTATCTGTTTCCAAAGAGATTGGCGCACCCCGCTGGATTGACCAGGGTGAACAGGTAACGATCGCCGGCCATTCCATAGACGCCGGGCTTTTCTACTTTGGCCGTCGTGATGTTAGTAAATCGACGACAAGTGATGAAATAAGCTTTGTTGACACATCCTTGACAGTTGCGCCGCAAGACCCGGATTATTCTGGGGGCCTCATTACCTATTGGCCAAGTTATACCAGCCTGCATCCACGTTCGCGCCTGGCCTATCTGTCCTGGCTGGCCGGTGGCCGAAAGCTTGAGACCATTCATCCTGCCTATATTTTACTTTATCTAAGCGGTTTGGAACGACGGCTTGTTCTGGAGCGAGCCGAGCAAGACGCGCATAAAGTCATGATGGAGGTACTACGACTTGCTACTGACTACGGTCATAATAGCAAGGTTCGCGCTCTGGTAGATAACCTGCATGATGCCGCATATCTAGTTCATGTTGGTGAGTTGCCGAAAGTCAATCCGCGCTTTCCCTCTTTAGGCGAGTCGCCTTCAATAGGGTTGAAAATTGCCATTGGCAGGGCCATTAAATCTCGCGACCCCATCGAGCCCGACTGGATTTTACGCTGGGCTATGAGTGATTTGACCAAGGATGTCGTCTTTCCTACAGGTAAAGCGCTACGCGACTTCAAAGCTGCTTTTTCAGATTATTGCGCCAAGTATCGACCCTTTGGCGTCAGGTTAATAGACTATAACGCAGCTCCACTGAGCGAAATATACCGCGCAGTTAATGACGGATTTTCCGTTCCAATTTCAAGCTTTGCAGCAGACTATCCGGATCTGGTTGCCTTACCGGATATTGAAAAAATGCCAAAGGCTCTGGCAGCGGCGACCAGTCTGGTTAAAGAGGCTCTTCTTGCATGTGGTTATGTTGGTTCATCGACGGACGTGCCAACAATTCAACCTAATACTGATGGAGAGCCCCCGCTATCGCCACATTTGCCAGAAAGTGAAATTGCGCAAAGCGGTAGCAATAGTGCTTTAATTGACTGGGCGCGCCAACGTCTTGACGAAGGTGGAAAGATTTCCTTTATAGCCGCGCTTAAACGATTTCGCGGCTGCCCGCCTAAACGCCTGCTCCAATCAGAAATAGAAAAACTTGCAGACGTGCTGGCGCAAGAGGGGATTGGTCTGGTTCCTGACCCGCGCTACGATGTGGATCCAATTCGCAAGACTGAAGATGCTCTACTGTTTAAACTCGAAAATCATGAGCAGGGATTTTCTCAGGCGTCCGACAAATATCGTCATGCTTTATTGCTGGTGATGACGGCGATGGAAGTCGCCCGCGCAGATGGACCTATTCAAACCGACGAAATCGCAGTAATCGGCGATATAATTTCAGCCAACAATATCCTCTCGCCAAACGAGAAATCCAGGCTTCAAGCCGAGGTTAAATGGATGCGTCAAAGGCTACTGCCTCTGGCCCCATTATTCGATGC
>JAJRRE010000032.1 GCA_024279745.1 Alphaproteobacteria bacterium | reverse complement strand
TGCAGGTGCAGGTGCAGGTGCAGGCGCAGGTCTGGAGCCGCGCGAGGCGATGGATTTCGACGTGGTCATTGTTGGCGCCGGGCCGGCAGGGTTATCGGCGGCAATCAGGCTGAAGCAATTGGCCGCCGAAGACGACAAGGAGCTGTCGGTCGTCGTGCTTGAAAAGGGTTCGGAAGTCGGCGCGCATATTTTTTCCGGCGCTGTCATCGACCCCATCGGTTTAACCCGGCTCATTCCCGACTGGCAGGCGCGCGGGGCGCCCGTTGAGACAAAAGTGGTTAAAGATCGGTTTCTATATGTGGGCGCGGGCGGCAATCTACCCCTGCCGGTGAAACTAATGCCGCCGCTGATGAGTAATCACGGTAATTACATTGTATCATTATCTGATCTATGCCGCTGGCTGGGCGAGCAGGCCGAAGAGCTTGGCGTGGACATTTATCCCGGCTTTGCCGCGCAAGAAGTCCTTTATGATAAGAACGGTACGGTAATCGGCGTCGCGACGGGCGATATGGGGATCGGCAAGGACGGTAAGCCGACCGACAACTTTACGCGCGGTATGGAATTGCATGGCCGCTATACGCTGATCGGTGAAGGCGTGCGCGGCTCACTCGCCAAACAGTTGATGGCGAAATACAAGCTGGATAAAGATTGTGAACCGCAAAAATTCGGCCTCGGCCTGAAAGAAGTCTGGGAAGTCAAACCGGATAAGCATCAAAAAGGTTTGGTGCAGCACACGCTGGGGTGGCCGCTCGACAATCAGACCGGCGGCGGGTCATTCCTTTATCACTATGGCGACAATCTGGTGTCAATCGGGCTGGTGGTTCATCTCAATTATAAAAATCCCTATTTGTCTCCCTATAATGAATTTCAGCGCTTCAAAACTCTTCCCATGATTGCCGCTCTGTTAGAAGGGGGCAAACGCATTGGCTATGGTGCCCGGGCGATCAGCGAGGGCGGTTGGCAGTCATTGCCGGAACTCGTATTTCCCGGCGGGGTCTTACTGGGCTGTGCCGCTGGCATGGTCAACGTCCCGCGCATTAAAGGCTCGCATAATGCCATGCTGTCAGGGATACACGCGGCTGAGGCGGCGTTCAAGGCCGTGCGCGACGACCGCCGCCAGGACATCCTGGACGACTATCAAAGCGCTGTGCGCGGCGGACCAATTGGCAAAGATCTGAAAAAAGTACGCAATGCCAAGCCGCTGCTGTCGCGCTTCGGTACCGCATTCGGGACGCTATTGTCCGGCGTCGATATGTGGCTGAATACGATCATATCAGGCATCGGACTGGGCTATACTCTGGGCCATGGCAAGGCGGATTTTGAAACATTGCAGCGGACGGATCAGGCCAAAAAGATCGACTATCCCAAGCCTGACGGTGTGCTGACTTTTGACCGGCTGACCAATGTCTCATTTGCTGGCACCAATCACGAAGAAAACCAGCCCTCGCATCTGCAGCTGAGGGACGAGAGCATTCCGGTTAAAGATAATCTGCGGCTCTATGATGAGCCGGCGCAGCGTTATTGTCCCGCCGGGGTTTATGAAATTGTTGCGGACGACCAAGGGCAGCCACGGTTCCAGATCAATGCGCAAAACTGCGTGCATTGCAAAACCTGCGACATCAAAGACCCCGCCCAAAACATCACCTGGGTTTGCCCCGAGGGCGGCGGCGGTCCTAACTATAGCGGGATGTAAAGCGCGGGGGCTGCACCTTGTTCCATTGCCAAAGCCGCCCTCAAACAAAAATGAGCGGGCGGCGGAGTTTTTCTCTCTCACGGCGCGCACCGCTCCCTTTGGTCGCTGCGCCTGCGAGGCGCGGCGCATAAACGCCGGATCACTATCGTTCTCGGTCGGACGAGCCGACGCGTTGTGCCCAAATGGTGAGAACCGGGCAGGAACCGATGGGACGGAGCTGTGCGAGTTCTCACGTAGTATTCAGGAACATCAAACAAGCTGCGGTTTTCTCCCTCTTCCCGTTTTTACGGGGAGAGGGTTGGGGTGAGGGGCAGCTGCAAACACTGAACAAGGTGCTGCCCCTCACCCCAGCCCTCTCCCCATGGCGCTGATGCTTTGGGGAGAGGGAGTTATAGTTCACGGGTCTTTGCTGGCATCCTCCACGGCGAACACTCTTTTTTGCCTCACGCGCGAAGTGGCGCTCCGGCGGGGCGGGCCATAAGGCCCGGGGCTGCCGTGCAGCCCGGTCGCAGTCGCGACGGTACTTGCTCGGGTGTGAAAACGCGGTTGGAGCCGATGGGTCGGAGCGTCATAGTTCTGAGACTTTTGCTAGCTGCCCCCCCCGGCGAACAATGTTCGCGCGGCGCTTAGCGCCGCGCCTCGCAGTGCCCGCCTGCACGTAATCCGTTGAGCGATCCACAACCTCATTGCAAGGCAGGCGGATCAGCACGTGAGAGAAAGAATGCGCCGCGAGCCAAGAGTGCCTGCGTCTTAAGCACGGTCGGCGGCCGGTTCACTGTCTGCGCCCTCATCCCAGTCCCCCGGAACACCTTTGCCGTCATCGCGTAGCACCAGATAGATCGCAGGTATGACCAGCACGGTGAGCAGTGTCGACGAGATCAGCCCGAACAGCAATGAGATCGCAAGCCCCTGGAAGATCGGGTCGAACAGGATCACGACGGCACCGATCATGGCGGCAATGGCAGTCAGCAGGATCGGCTTGAAGCGAATGGCGCCCGCAGCAAGCAGGGTCTGGCGCAGGTTGATGCTGTCGTCCTCGTCCTGCAAATGGCGAATGAAATCGATCAGCAAAATCGAGTTGCGCACAATGATACCGGCAAGCGCGATAAAGCCGATCATCGACGTCGCGGTGAAGGCGGCGCCAAACAGCCAATGGCCGAACATGATGCCGATCAAGGTCAGCGGCACCGGCGTCAGAACAACCAGCGGCAGTTTGAACGAGCCGAACTGGGCAACCACCAGAAAGTATATGCCCAGGATGGCGACGGCAAAAGCGGCGCCCATATCGCGGAAGGTGACATAGGTGACTTCCCATTCGCCGTCCCACAAAATAGACGGTTTGCTCTCGTCCTTGGGCTGGCCGTAATAGCTGATGGTCGGCTTGGGCAGATCGCCCCAATCGGTTTTATCAACCGCGTCGGCAACCGCAAGCATCCCGTAAATCGGCGCCTCATAACGCCCGGCCAGTTCCGCCAATACCATTTCAGCGGCCAGTCCGTTATGGCGGAAGATCGGATAAGAGGCGGTCTCGCGTTTGATGGTAACCACATCGCCCAGTTCAACAACCGAGCGCGCGCCCGGCAACGCATTGGCTGGCACTGGCGTCGTCAGGGATTTGGCCGACAAGTGACGACCCGATTTTGGAAACTGCACGGCGATCTCAACGGGATGACGCCCTTCGCCCTTATGCGAATAACCCACTTTCAGCCCGGCCAGATAAGCCTGGATGGTGTCATAGACATCGCGCTCCTGAACCTTGTGGAATTCCAGATTGTTCTGGTCGATGGCAACGCGCAGGCGCTTGGCAGGCGTGCCGAAGCTGTCGTCGACGTCTACAATATAGGGCACGTCCTCAAAGATCCTGGCGAGTTTGCGCGCGACCTTGCGGCGGGTTTCAGGGTCGGGGCCATAAACCTCGGCGAGCAATGTCGACAGGACGGGCGGACCGGGCGGCACCTCTACAACTTTGATCGACGTGCCTTTGGGAACATCCATGTCCTTCAACAGGGCGCGGACTTCAAGCGCGATGTCGTGCGAGGTGCGCTCCCGGTGGTCCTTGCCGGTCAGGTTGATTTGCAGATCGCCCTGTTCGGGCAAAGTGCGCAGATAGTAATGGCGCACCAGGCCGTTAAAGTTGAACGGTGCGGCCGTCCCCGCATAGGACTGGATTGAGGTCAGCTCTTTGAGATCCTTCAGCCGGTCAGCGGCGGCAAACAAAACCCGGTCGGTGGCTTCCAGTGACGAGCCTTCGGGTAGATCGACGACCACCTGAATTTCCGATTTATTGTCAAACGGCAGCAGTTTGACCGTGACGGATTTGGTCGCGAATAAAATTGTCGACGCAATGGTAGCAACGCCGATAATGCCAAGGAAAGCCCAGGCGCGGCCCTTGGTGCGCAGGATTGGTTTGGCAACGGCCATGTATGTGCGGCCCAGCGGTCCAATGTGCGTCTCGTCATGAGCGTCGCCTTCGGGGTTGCCGAAGCGAACCATCAGCCACGGCGTCAAAATGACGGCGACGAAGAACGAAAATACCATGGCGGCAGAGGCGACGGCAGGAATGGGTGACATATAAGGGCCCATCAAGCCGGACACGAACAGCATGGGCAGCAGCGCAACGACAACGGTCATGGTCGCGATAATGGTCGGATTGCCCACTTCGGCGACGCCGTCAATGGCGGCCTGGACGCGGCTTCGCTCATCCTTCATGCCCCAATGGCGGGCGATGTTCTCAATCACCACAATGGCGTCGTCAACCAGAATGCCGATGGCGAAAATCAGCGCGAACAGCGACACCCGGTTGATGGTGTAGCCCATGATATAAGCGCCAAACAGCGTCATTAGAATTGTCGTCGGGATGACAACGAGCACCACGATACCTTCGCGCCAGCCAATGACAATGCCGATCAGCAGCACAATCGATAGCGTCGCCAGACCCAGATGAAACAAAAGCTCATTGGCTTTTTCATTGGCGGTTTCGCCGTAATTGCGGGTGACGGAAACGTTGAGACTTTCAGGCAGCAGGCGGCCGCGCATCTGGTCGAGCCGGTGAATGACTTCTTCGGAAATGGTAACTGCATTGGCGCCGGCGCGTTTGGCAATGGCGACGGAGATGGCTGGGTAGCGCTCAAATTTGCCGTCCTTGCCTTTGGCTTTGCTCATATGCCAGACGGCGCTTTCAACCGGCTTGGCATCAATCACCACTTTGGCGACATCGCGCACATAAACCGGGCGCCCGTCGCGTGCGGTCATCAGCAGCAAGCCGATATCGGGAATGCCTTTCAAGGTCTGCCCGGCAATCACCGGCATACTCAAATGACCTTCGCGAATACGCCCGGCCAAAAATGAGCGATTAGCCTGCGAAATTTTATCCGCCAGCTGCGACAGCGTTATGCCGTAAAGCGCCAGTTTTTCCGGGTCCGGCTCAACGCGGATCTGGTCGGGGCGCCCGCCCACCACATAGGACAGGCCAACATCAGCCAGCTTGGAGATTTCAACACGCAGATCTTCGCCGATTTGGTAGAGCGCGTTCTGGCTCCAGCGTTCGGCGGCGTCTGGCTTGGGCGACAGCGTAATGACAACAATCGCGACATCGTCAATGCCGCGCCCGACAATGAGCGGCTCAGGGATTCCGATGGGCAGCCGGTTGAGATTGGCGCGCACTTTTGAATGCACGCGCAAAATCGCATTGTCGGCTTTAGTGCCGACCAGGAAGCGCGCGGTGACGGTGACATTGTCGTCGACCGTGGAGGAATAAACATGCTCAACGCTGTCGATGCTCTTGATGATGGTCTCTAGCGGCTCGGTGATCAGCTTGACCGCATCGGGGGCCTTGAGGCCGTTGGCTTTGACATGAATGTCGACGAGCGGCACGGAAATTTGCGGCTCTTCCTCGCGCGGCAGTGAGGCCACCGCAACCAGTCCCAGCACGATGGCCGCGAACAGCATCAGCGGCGTCAGGGGGGAGTTGATGAAAGCTTTGGTGAGTTTACCTGAAATGCCTAATTGCATGGGGTCAGCTTCTTAAAGTTTGAGGAATTGCCGGTGGATCGCTCGGCCGGTGCCGTCGCGGCGGTTCGTTGGGTTTGGAACTGTGGCCATAGTTGCGCGGCCAGCGATTGCAAAGTTTTACCGGGGCGGACGTTAAACATATATGGCCCTGGCAGTGCCGGGTGAGGTTTCGCGGTTACGGTTTGCGGCTTGCGGATGTTAGGGTTTGACCAACTGGTCGCCGGTGCGCAGGCCAGTTAGAACTTCAACGCCGTCCTTCGTCTTGGCGTCATTTTCGAGTTTGGCGGCGCGGCCAAGCTGCACAACAATATCAAGCGGGGGCTTGCCTTCGCGGTTCAGCCGGACATAATCCAGACCATAGCGATGGAAGGTATAGGCGGCGGGAATAATCATGGTGTTGCGCTTGCCCGCAGAAATCCAGACCAGGGTGCGCTCGCCAACAAAATATGTGCCCAGGCTCGGCACCATGGCATTGGCGATAACGCGGCCGTTCTGCAATTCGGGAAAGACCTGCACGATTGTGCCTTCGGTGACGGTTTTACTCTTGGCGTCTTTCAGCCCGCGCGCGCCGACAATCACCTTATCGCCCTTGGCCAGGAATTTGGCGTGGCGTTCGGGAAGCTCAAGGCGCAGCACATATTGATTGGCGGCGATGGTAGCAATGGTTTCGCCGGGCAGGATAACCGAGCCCTTGGTGACCGGAACCAGCAAAACGCGGCCATCGGCGGGCGACAGCACCTTGCCTTCTTCGCCCTGCTTTTCAATGACCGAGCGATCAGCGCGCGCGGATTTTAAATCGTTGGAGGCGACATCAAAAGCGGTCTTGGCGGTATCATAGCGCGCCTGGCTGACGATGCCGCGTTTTTTCAGTTTCGCCGTGCGCTCCAGATCGGCCTTGGCGGTTTCAACCCGCGATTTCAGCGCGACGAGCTTGGCGTCGATGGCCGCCAGCCGCAGGGCGATTTTCTGGTCGGCGATAATGGCAATGACCTGGCCGGTTTTGACCTGGCTGCCTTCATCGACCGACAGCGACGCCACGGTTCCAGAGACGCGCGAGCGGGCGTGGATTTTATCGGTACTGCGCACGGTGGCGTACACTGCTTTAAGATCGTCGACTGTTGATTCTGTAACCTTGAATGTCACAGGCGTAGCCGTAGCCGCCGCGCTATTCACAGTCATTGCAGCGGCGCCCAGGGCCAATATGGCCGCACCGAGCGCCAGGCTCCGCGGCATTCTCAGCGCTAATAGCGACGGGTAGCGGCGCGGTGAGGTGCAAATTGGGGTCGTTTTGGTCGATTGTTGAGACAGCATCACTTTGATTTTCCAGCCATAATCAGCCTATTTTGGCGCTTGTTCGAGGCGCCTCAGGCGATTTCACTTATATTCAAGTATGCGAATATGGGTCGTCTTGCCGGGCCTGGCAAGGTGGCGGCGCCGGCGCGGTCAATTGGCCGCACGATATCACCAGCCCAGGCGCCGAACCAGAGGTTGCAGCCGCTAACTCACAGCTTGCGCTCTTTAATAGGCGGACCATCTGCGCGGCAGGCGCGGGCCTGTGGGCTGTTGCGACAGAATAGGTTGACTTGCCAAAAGCAAATCCCCCTGAAGGCACAGGCGCTCAGGGGGATAAGCATATTCGTCAGGAGGATGGCCGGTTCAGATCGGTTTAAACTTCTTCAAATTGAAAACCTTGTTTGGATTGAACTTCGGTTTGACCTTCACCGGCGGGCGATATTTGTTGATCACACGGTCGCATCTGTAGGCGTTCTTGCCGGTCTGCACCCGTTTTCTGCCTGTGCGGCAATAACAGCGGCCGCCGCGAATATAGCCGCGGGAACAAGAGATACGGGTGGCCGTGAAGGATGGAGCCGTAATGGACGGGGCCCTGGTGACACAGCGCCAGGCATTGCGGCCGATGCTTTGCCGGGTCCGGTTTTTGCTGCACCGGCACTGGCCGCCGCGAACGTAACCGTTGTCGCAGCGAAGGCGCGGCGCGGCGCGCGAACACACACCGCGTTTCAAGGACAAGCCCTTGGCACATTGGCAACGCCACCTGCTGCCGAGTTTGCGTAAGCGGCCGTTGACGCAAGACGGTCTTGTCTCGATGATCCGGGCATCGCAGCGGTAGGTTCTGCTGTTAATGCGCACGCGCTTTTGATTGCTGCGACACAAGCAGGCGGTGCCAGCCCGGTTCACCGTGCCGTTAATGCAGGCAAGGCGTGGTGGATTGCTTTTGCAGACATAGCGGTTTTTGCTGGTTTTCTGCCGGGTTTTACCAGCGGGGCAGCGGCAAGTGCCGTTGGAAACCCGGCCACCGCGACAGCTGATCCTGGTGCCGCCGGTATTAGTCCCGCCGCCAGTATTGGTTCCACCATTGCTACTGCGTTTGGCACAATAGATCCGGCGTGCGCCTCGGCTCTTATAGAAAGACTTCCAGCCCTTGGGAACAGAGTTGGCGCGCCAATATTTGGTCCAGCCGGTCGGGCAGTTGAGCGGCGGCGGCCCATCATTGCCCGGCCTTGTTGTATCGGTATTGCTGCCGCCGCTATTGCCGGTGAAACCAGAGAAGCATTTGCTGCCACGCCGGGTTTGGCCCTTGGGACAGGCGCACTGGCCCTTAAAGTTGCGGCTCAGATCGCCAAGGCAGACGTTTAAACAAGTGTTACGCCAGCGCTCAAGCGGGGCGGGACATCCACAAGAACCGCCGATGCGCACAAGCGGTGCACGGCACGATGTTTCAACGCGCCTTGGGGCTTTGCCGCACAGGATGCGCTTGCCGTTACGGCGTTTAACGCTGCGCAGCCAGCCTTTGGGGAAGTCACGGCCACGCGCGAATTTTGTCCAGCCAGGATTACAGCGTAGCTCCGGCGTGGACGAGCTGATCCGGCCACAACGTCCAGACGACAAGCGCCGATAACCTTTTTTGCATACACAATTTCCGCTTCTTGTGCGCGCTTCCAGTCGCCCGCATTCGGGGCGTGGTCGGCGCGGCGGTGTGATCACAGGGGGCGGCAGGATAACAGGCGGCCTGGAGATGGGCGGCTGAACAACTGGTGGTGTTGTAATCGGCCTGGTTTTGGTTGGGGGAGGTGACCCACTGGCCGGTGACACCGCCGCTACAATGACCGAGGCGCTGGAGCTGTTATTGGCGAAATTGGGATCGGTTTCGGCATCGGCATTAACGGTTACAGTGTTGGTGATCGCGCCGCCACCAATAACCTCAGGTGCAATACTGTAGATCATGCGCAAGGGCGGCATGTCGCCAGGGGGAACCGCGACGCCGCCAGTGGGAAGCGAGCACGACACATGGTTCTCCACGGCGTCACCTTCGGCGGTACATTCCCACGGCGAAAGCGGATCGATGCCCTCATAAACCAGACCGGCGGGAACCGGGTCCTGGAAGCCGGGAATACCCATAAAGTCGCCGGGGCCGTGATTGGTCACCTGAATGTTAAAGACGCAAGGGGCGCCATGGAAGCAGACCGGCTGCTCGGCGGTTTTGGCAATCGACCAATCGGTTTGCGGCTCGCCCACCGGACTGTTTTGTTTTGTCGGCACGCTCACACAGGACGGGCCGTCATTGCCTGGATTGGCATCGGAAGGGCCGGGCCAATTGAGAGACGCGCAGTTTTGCACGAAGGGCGCAGCAAAGCCTGCTGGCACCTTAAAGTTGAGTTGAAGCCAGACGCTTTCCCCTGGCGCCAGAAACACACCATCGGCTGGCACGGAGTTGAACCGGCATTGCCGGGTGCCGCCAATATCATCGCAGGTCCAGCCGGCGCTATTGCCGACGAAGGTCATGCCGGTCGCGGCAACCGGATCGTTGATCTCTACCGGGCCAACATAGTCGGCGGTGCCAGTGTTGCGCACTTCGACCGCAAAACTGCAAGGGGCGCCGGGCAGGCAAATTGCACTGAGGGCCGTTTTGGTGATTTTCAGATCAGGCAGACAGGTTCCTGCAGGCGCGCCGGGCGGGCAATAAGCAATCGGAGCGCAGGAGTAATCATTGAGTGGGCTGTAATTATTGTTATCGCCGGGCACGGGCCGATGGGTGGCAGCGCAGTTCTTATAGACTGCCGGTTTGTTGAGGGCCAAAAGCGGCAATTGGAATTGCACATTCAGCCAGATGCTATCGCCTGGCACTAATGTCACCGGCGTGTGGGTGCAGCGCAATGGCGATCCGGCGGTGCAGGACCATTCACCAGCCGGGCCGTAATCTATCAGCGTTGCGCCGGGGACCGCGAAATGATCATTAATCTTCGGGCGGCCGCGATAGGTGGCACCGCCGACATTAGTGGCCGCGATCCAGAAGCTGCATTTGCCGCTGTCATCGCACATATATGTGTCGGCATATTTTTCGATTTT